>NZ_JAGHQV010000250.1:0-1039 GCF_017744175.1 Thalassotalea sp. G20_0
GGCTCAACGAGGCCGTGGCCGCACTGTTGCCCCACGTGATCGCACAGAAAGACCAATTTAATGCCCAGGGTATCGCCAACCTGCTGTGGGCCATAGCAAAACTGGTGGACAACAGACAGGAGCGGACACCAGAACTCAACGTGACTGTGGCCGCACTGTTGCCCAACGTGAAGGCACAGAAAGACCAGTTTAATGCCCAGGGTATCGCCAACCTGCTGTGGGCCTTGGCAAAACTGGTAGACAACAGGCAGGAGCGGACACCAGAACTCAACGTGACTGTGGCCGCACTGTTGCCCCACGTGAAGGCACAGAAAAACCAATTTAATGCTCAGGGTATCGCCAACCTGCTGTGGGCCATGGCAAAACTGATGGACAACAGGGAGGAGCGGACACCAGAACTCAATGAGGCTGTGGTCGCGCTGTTGCCCCACGTAAACGTACAGAAAGATCAATTTAATGCCCAGGAAATCGCCAACCTGCTGTGGGCCATGGCGAAACTGGGTGAGCTCGTTGAGCTGAACGTGGTTACCTCTACGTTCGAATCGCTTGTTTACCGGATCAGTGACAACCCTCAGCTTTCTCAGCAAACGATATTGATGTCCCTCTGGGGAGTAATGGTATGCTGTGCCAGGTTGTCTCTGGACTGCAATACCAATAAAAATAGTGTGCTTGAAACGCACATGGATGACCTGCTCACTCGCCTGGAAAATGCCTCCCCAGACAATGAAGAGGAACAATCCATCATTGCCTTGGCCGCAAGTTGGCTTTGCAGAGCGTGTCCGGTCGTCCCCCATTACCAGACAATTATTTCAAAACATCAATCCGGCTTCCGCGCTCAACTCCAATCCCACATTCCATCTTTGCAGATTGAAGAAGAAAAGAGTCTGAACTCACTGCCTCCGGTTGACCTGCTACTGCCAGATCACAACATGGTGATTGAAGTTCAGGGACCGTCTCATTACGTGGGTGGTGACTTCAAAACCAGGAATGGTTCGACTCTGCTGAAAATCGCACTGCTGCAAAAATCAGGATTTGAGGT
>NZ_JAGHQV010000251.1:0-1029 GCF_017744175.1 Thalassotalea sp. G20_0
GGCCATCGGATTCCTCTTTGCTGTAGGCGTCCAGTTCCCCCGGGGTGGTGGGGATGCTGTTCTCAATGCCTTCCAGAACCCCGTCAAGAGCAGAGCCATCATGGAGAATCAGGGCTGAGGTGTAATCCCCCAGGGCTGGCATCACATTGCCATTCCGGCCATTCCAGGAACGGACATCCACGGTAACATTGGTCTGGAGGGTGAGCCAGTCGGCGTCTGTAGTGGCCGATCCGGCGGGATCAATTTTGAGGATATAGAGGGAAGCATTGCTGCCGCTTTCGATGATCGCCATATCCCCTTTTCCCAGCGAGGTGTCAGCGTTCCGTTCGGCGGTGCTGGCGTAAACCTCCACATTGACAATGGTCTGGCCAGGGATGGCGTTGGGGCTGAGTTTTCCTGCGCTGTCCAGCCCGGCATAGCCGTTCACCTTGTTCCGGTCAGCGATTTTCTCAAAGGTGCTTTTATATTCGGTGTCTTTGCTACCGATCAGGGTATGGGCGCTCTGAGCATGGTCCCAGGTCTTTTTCGTGGCAGCGGCGGCGGAAACCTTGGTGGTGCTGTTGTCGTTGGTGGCGGTGCTGATATTGACCACCAGAACATAATCGGCGCTGTTTTTACCATCCAGCAGATCCGCATCCAGCCCGGAGCCGGAACCGTCCACGGTTTTAAGCTTAGTCAGGATGGATTGAGCGGTTTCCAGGCTGTCCGATGGCAGTTGTACCTTGGGCACTTTTCCGGAGGCGTCCAGAGTGGCCACGCCATCGGCCTGGGCTTTTTGGCTCTGGTTGATCTTCTCGGCGGCGATCTCATCCAGGGCGGCTTGAATATTCCGGGCGCTGAGATCCCCGGTGGGATCACTGACAATATGGCGAGCGTGTCGCAGTGACTCTCTAAGCAAGCTCATTCCATCAGCCTCCATCCGTATTGATCGGTATAGAGCACCTCAAAGGAGAGCTTATTGGTGGTCACGTCCATTTTAATGTCGTTCATAATCATCAGCCCTTGGGGGTCCAGGGTGATGTTGTGAAT
>NZ_JAGHQV010000252.1:0-1027 GCF_017744175.1 Thalassotalea sp. G20_0
ACCATAACGAAGCCCTTTATTTTTTCCGGTGATTAAAAGGAGTACGCCACATTAAAGGCGACGTTGTCCCGGTCTCTCTGGGCGCTTTGGCTGTTCCAGGCATTATATGCCAGTTCGGCAGAAATATTGCTGCCATAATCTGCGCTAACCTTGGCACTGTAGCTCATGGCCCCCTTGTCATCCCCATGGAGATTTTCATTGAGTGTCAATGACGGGGATAAGTCCACTCCCGGAAGCACATTGTCGTATGAGCCGCTCAGGACCAGAGTGTACTCATAGGAGCTTTTGCTTAAATTGGAAAAGTTGGACACATCGGTAATGCTGCCGGGAATGATTTTACCGGAAACCTCTGAGATAAGGTTGACATCGTCGGCACCAAGGTTTGGCCCGAAATTGTGGGTGGCGTTGACCGTCCAGGTATATAGCTCGTCACGCCGGTAAAGGTTGGCTTTAGTGCCTGAGGCAACGGTTCCTATGGCACCCAGGTCTGTAGTGCCCCCTGAAGAGCCGCCTGGAACTCCTCCAACTGCAAGGACAGTGACGTCAAGGGCATTTTCGGCCAGGGTTGCAAATTCTGCCCGATTGGTAGAAAACGGCATATTAGGGCGATAGGTGACTTCCATGCCAATACTGGTTTCGCCAATATTACCTGACAAGCTTAAACCATAGAGACGGATATCTTCAGGGTATGCAAGGTCATAATAGGTATCGTTAAGGTAATACAGCCCATCTGCAAGAACTGCAAATGCCCCAGCCCCTGGAGCAGAACTAGCCTGACACAACGCGCCATATTGACCTGAAATATTGTTATCAACAGAGCACACGCCCTGATCCCCTGTTTCGAGAGCAGCATAAGGAGCACGACTGTGATAGTTCATAAAGAACAACGAAGCTTCTACTTCAGAAAATTCATAACGCAGTGCGAGACCAAACTGACCGTCATCTGAAGCATCGATTTTCTGCCCCTGTCGAGCGATAGGTACAATACCATTAGTACCATTCAAACCCGGAGTAAGCGGCACCGCCG
>NZ_JAGHQV010000253.1:0-1025 GCF_017744175.1 Thalassotalea sp. G20_0
TTCAACCCAAATATTACTGATCGTAGCGTTGCCAGACATTTCGCAAGCCACTACCCCGGCCGATTCCGTTGAGGTTATGATGGCATCACTAAGGGTCAGGTTCTCGATGCGGCCCCCATCGGACAGGTGTTTTACCAGGCACTTCGAAAGTTTGCCAATAGTACGATTATTGCCGTCCAACTTGCCGGTGAATGGATTGTCTTTATCCCCAATGGACCGGGATAATTGGTTATCGTTGAAAGCATCAGTCAGGCGATAATGTTTGCTACATGAGTCCTTATCACGGCAGATATTGCCTAGGGTCTTGGCATCCGTCACGTTAATCCAGTCAGAGGCGGATGCTGATGCCGCACCGACCGCGGACAGGCCAACCAGAGCCCCCAGTACCAAGGGTGTGTTTGGCAACTGGCTGGCCGGTAGCGTTGGGGCGGCGGATTTATCATACTGGTGTCGTAGGTTCTGTGAGGCTTTTCTGGCTTTGTCTTTCGTGTTTTCCAAAGTCTCGTCCGGTGTCTTTTCCCTGTGTGTGCCAGGCTCAGGTATCGAACCGTCGCAAGCATTGAACGCTTTCAGCTGATCGCTGGCAAACCGGCCTACAGCCGCCAGGTTGGCAAGATAGCTCAGCAGACTATTGATTTCTGAAGGCATGCCGGAATAGGCTGCTATCGCCCGTCCTGCCAGTGCAGTGAACTGATGGAAATTATTGTTCTGGCCAACAACGCCCCAAAGATCAATGCCAGCAGCAGAGTCCGCAACATCCTGCACTGGCAGGTGGCGGTGGCTATTGAGTGGATCATACAAGGGGTGCAGTGACCGAACAAATGCACTAGCCCCCGATTGGATCACCTCCCACCCTCTCCATAGACCCTCCGGTTCTGTGGTGGGGGTTGTTACAGGTTGCGGGTCGATGGCCATGCCTGCCGGGTTTACGCCTGATTGCCGTATCAAAATCATTACCTCATAATAAAATTGTTTACGGAGATATTAATCCATTGTCTTATAGGGCAAACACAAAGAAGCAAACA
>NZ_JAGHQV010000254.1:0-1021 GCF_017744175.1 Thalassotalea sp. G20_0
CTTGATAATATTATCATCGGAGGAAGTGGTAATAATTTCCTGTATGGACTTGAGGGGCAGGATGTTCTGTCGGATGACATCGGCAACGACTACCTCAACGGCGGAAATGATAATGTTCGTGATCTATTGGAAGGCGGCCAAGGTTTCGATACATACGTCGTCAAAGACAATGATGTCATAAATGACTCTGATGGTAATGGGGTAGTCAATTTCAACGGACAGACTCTTTTTGGGGGAACCCGGCAAAAAGACTCGCCTGTTAATGTCTACCATGGTGGTGGGAATACTTATGTTCTCAATGGTTCAAACCTTGTTGTCAATGATTCGTTAACCATTGAGAATTTTGAATCCGGCAGGTTGGGTATCGTTCTTTCTACCCTTGAAGAAGAGGAAGAAGACGAAACTACAGAGACAAATCCAGGAGGAACGAATCCGGGTGGAGGTACTAACCCGGATGATGGAACTGGTTCTGGAGGTGGTTCGGGTACAGACCCAGGCACAGACCCGGGCACAGACCCAGGCACAGACCCAGGCACAGACCCAGGTACAGACCCAGGTACAGAACCAGGTACAGACCCAGGTACAGAACCAGGTACAGAACCAGGTACAGAACCAGGTACAGAACCAGGTACAGAACCAGGTACAGAACCAGGTACAGAACCAGGTACAGAACCAGGTACAGCTGAACCCTCTTTACCTGGTGCAGATACTCTAATATCTGTCAAGGATGGTGTTGAGCTTTGGTTGAATGAAGATGGTACTGTAGAGCTTAGGGATACGAATAAGACTCTGGCAGAGCTGGATACGCCTGATAATCCATTGGATTCAAATGATGGCGACAATATTGATCCTGAAAGTGGAAAGAAAAAAGATAGTAAGTTAATTCCAACGCGACTGACAGGCAAAGTGTTGCCCGATGGCACTATCATTCTCACTGATCCTCTTACTGGGAAGGAGTATGTATATGGTAGAGATTATACATCCCTCAGTGACTTGGAAAATATACTACTCCCTCCACCAC
>NZ_JAGHQV010000255.1:0-1018 GCF_017744175.1 Thalassotalea sp. G20_0
CGCTTTGCAATGATATGCACTGTTAACCTTATATCTCAATTTGAGATTTTGCAATTGATTGGAGATTCGGTTACAAGTACGTAGCACCCAAAAATATCCCGGGCCTATGAAGAGTTTCTTTCCTGGGATGATCTCAAGGTTGTTGTAAGTGAGATTACAGAAACCCTTCAGGGGCATGATTACAAAGTTACGCGTCAATTGTTACTTCGATATGTAAATGGTTATCAACCAAGCTCAGCAGTGGTTGACTGGTTATACAAGGCATCTGATAAAGAAAAGTCAGAGTTCGAAAAGGTCACGTAAGTGTGACCTTATTTTAATTAACACTATTCAGTCGCCATAAGCTGCTTTCGGTACTCGCCTGAGTAGGGTGCTCTCTCTGACTAATTGAAACAAAAGTACACTCTATTAACGACTACTATGAAAACAATTTTCGTCGTTGTAACCTGCCGCCATGCCTGCATCTATCATTGATCATCAGCCAAAAACTATTGTACTGCAAATGAAGTGCCTATTGAATCTGACAACATGATGAATCTTGAAGATGGATTGCAGCGAGCGTTGAATGAGGCAGGGCAGCTCGGAACTCAAGAGTTACTAAAGCTGTTTGAACCACCCAATAAAGAGCCCATTGTCGTAAACCAGCAAAAGTGGAGCTACAAGGGGAAAGTGCTAAAGCACTATGAAACACTGTATGGGTGTGTACCTGTGGAACGCTCTGTTTATCAGGGTGTCAGGGGGGGGCACTCTGGCACCGCTTCATTATCGTGCTGGAATTGTTGGCTCAGGTACCACCAAGTTTGCAAAAACGCTTGCATAGAAGTACAGCCAAATGTCAGCTCAGGCTGTAAAAGAGGATTTTGAAATTAACCACCAAAGAGCTGAAACCAGAACTCATTCATCATGAGGATTTTAAGACCCGAGAAGACGCTAATCAGGCAATTTTTTAGTATATTGAAGTGTTTTATAACCGTCAAAGAAAGCACTCGAGCAATAGCTACTTGGCACCGTTCGTGTA
>NZ_JAGHQV010000256.1:0-1008 GCF_017744175.1 Thalassotalea sp. G20_0
GATAGAAGATGACCGGCTGCAGATTATCCGGGGCACCTCCCGGGAGCTGACCCGACTGAAAGGCCAGCCTGTCAGCCCTGGTGCTTCCGGGCAACCGGCCTCTCTGGCTTCCAGCAACTGATCAGGGGTAGTGTTTACGATGTTATGTTCACCGAATCGACTTATTTTCAAGAAGCTGGCCAGAGGGTGTATAAAAGGCTGCGCACTCGGCACCCTTTCACTGTGTCTGTTATCAACCCCACTTGTACCCGGGCCTGCTTTTGCGGCCAGCGCCATTGATATCTCACGGGGCAATCATCATCAGCATCAGGTGGCTATTAATCAGTCCCGACTGATCAATCTTGCGGGCAAGCCAGGCCGTATTTCTGTGGGTAATCCCGATATTGCCGATCTGTTGGTACTGGACAGTGGTCAGGTATATGTGGTTGCCAAAGCCCTGGGTCAGACCAACATTCACGCCTGGGACAGCAAAGACCGACTACTGGCCAGTCTCAATATTGAAGTTACCCATGATCTGAATCTGCTGAAGCGCAAACTGTATCGCCTGCTGCCCGGAGAAACCATTGAAGTGCGCAGCAGTGGCCGGGATATTGTGCTTTCCGGTGAAGTGTCCGATGCCATTGTTCAGGATTCTGCTATTCGCCTGGCTCAGAGCTTTGCTGCCGGCACTGATGAAGATGCCAGTGTCATCAGTTTGATGAGTATTGGCGGTGCCCGACAGGTGATGCTGGAAGTTAAGGTGGCCGAGGTTCAGCGTAACCATCTCAAGCGGTTGGGCATCAAATTTAATGCCCTGACCAATGGTGGTCGCTGGAGCGTTGGTGGTGCCAATGGCGGCAGCAGTTTCCCCAACCTCACCACCGGGGACAGTGGTGATACGATTCCCTTGATACAGAACGGCGGCGTCTGGGGGCCTCCCTTGCAGCAGTTCACTCCGGATGATATCACCCTGCCCGGCTCAGGGCTGTTTGCCAGCCTGCTGACCGGTGACAGCCTGTTTAATCTTTA
>NZ_JAGHQV010000257.1:0-998 GCF_017744175.1 Thalassotalea sp. G20_0
AACCTCCCCCCCGCCGATGCCGGCGTCTGCATCCGAACCCACGGTTTCGACCGTGCTGTCCACCGCCATGATGTTGGCAACCATTCCTTTAACCCGCCCCCCCCCGATGCCGGCGTCTGCATCGTAACCCGCAATATGAACATTTTCCGCCCGGATATTACTGACTGTGCCATTAACATCAACAACACAGGCTGCTAACCCGGTCGGCTTCGCGGAATTTTTTATATTGGCACGAGTAAACTGAAGGTCACTGATGCTGCCTTCCAGGGTGTCAACAAAACAGTCAGACAGGCCGCTGATGATACGGCACTGCCCATCGTACTCCCCGGTGAATGGATGGGTATCATTGCCAATGGATTGATAGTCTTTAGTGACAACAATATCTGCTGTCTGTTTATAGGTACCGTCCAGTGGATAGTCGGGACGTCGGCCAATCTTGGCCAGGTCTTCTGCATCATTAATTTTTATGGGTGTTGATGCTGTAGTGGGTGTTGATGCTGTGGTGGGTATTGACTCTTTAGCGGCTGTTGACGCTGTAGTGGGTGTTGACTCTTTAGCGGCTGTTGATGCTGTAGTGGGTGTTGATGCTGTAACGCCTGTTGACACTGTGGCGGCGGCTGCCGCAGCCGTTGGCTCTTTAGCAGCTGTTGATGCTGTAATGGGTGTTGATGCTATAGCGGCATTCACCGGGCAAGCATTACTGTTCGAAAAATCCAGCGCATCCAGAAATTCAGTTCTCGAAGAGCAATTGGCTGTTAAAACACGTAGGTCTGCTTTTTGGCAAAGAAGCTGATCATTGGAGATAGATCCAAAATTCTCTTTAATGCCATTGACATAGCTGTTCACCGCCGTCGTGTTGGCAACCGTTGCTCCATAGCCATCATCCCCCCCCCCGATGCTGGCGTGTGCAAATTTACCCGAGGTTTCGACCCTGCTGTTCACCGCCGTGGTGTTGGCAACCGTTCCTCCATCACCAAATAAATCAAACCCATCAACCC
>NZ_JAGHQV010000258.1:0-986 GCF_017744175.1 Thalassotalea sp. G20_0
GTCAAGGAATCCGCTATCAACCATATGGCGCATTGCTGGCCGGTCATCTTCGTTCAGCCCTGGTGTTTCAGTAACTGGCACTTCACTTTGGGGTAATACCACGGTTTTGATAGAAACCGCTTTTTCCAGGTTATCTTCCTTCACAGATGAATGAACAGAAATACCATGGCCAACAGCAAACTCAACCTGCTTGCGATAGATCATTTCCAGAGCTTCCCGTTCAGGGTCATCTCCCTCACTATCCAGAACAGGTCTGCGTCTGAAAATGGCTGCACTGGAGCCACCTGTAGCAGTAACTGTTAGCTCAGGCTGAAAGATCCAGTTGGCATCTCTGTTCTGCTCTAGCTCTTCTTGGGCGTTAACCAGAAACAGGGTGACTAATCGATCCCCTTTATGGTTTGGTGGCCTGATAGAGCCTTGAACGACGATGCCTGAATTTTCTCTGTCTACAGCTGTAGCTGGAATCGAACCGTCCTTCAGTGGCAAGGTCAGCGTGCCGCCACAGGGGATTCGCTTCCAAACTCTGGCTGCTTTGCCCGTTCTCCGGTCAAGGGTAATATCACTCTCTGCTCTTTCATAACGCCCCCAACTTGCAGAAACCTCTACAGCATCAACATCGCCATCTACGCAAAATGTCAGACCGAAGCTGGACGGAACCAAAGAGTGGTTATTGGAAGTATCTACTTCTTCAGAAGGCTCAGCATCACCAGCCACTGAGTTATTGGCTTTTTCGAATTCCGCACCAGGATCGCTGTAGCCGGTATGAACTTCCAATGACTCTGGCTCATCATCACCAGTCGCTTTTGCCAGGCCATCAGTGGGTTCTCCCTGTGGTGCAAACTTACCGACCAGGTAGCGATCACGGACGCTCATCTCAGCGATTTCTTCATGAGGGCCACAAGCAGGCCCTAGAAGGTCATCCATCACCGCCAGCTGTAGAAGCTCGCGGACATAGGCTTCATTCTCTACCAGTGGAATGTCAGCAA
>NZ_JAGHQV010000259.1:0-981 GCF_017744175.1 Thalassotalea sp. G20_0
TTGGTGACCGCCTGTGGGTTTGCCCCAGCTGGAAAGACGTTCCCGATCCTGAGGCTGTTAACCTGATGCTGGACCCGGGCCTGGCCTTCGGCACCGGGACGCACCCCACCACGGCACTCTGCCTGCGCTGGCTGGATCAGCAGAATAACCTGACCGGAAAAACAGTTATCGACTATGGTTGTGGTTCTGGCATCCTTGCTATTGCAGCACTCCTTCTGGGTGCACGATCAGCTGTCGGTGTTGACCTGGATCCGCAGGCACTGGAAGCCACTATCGAGAATGCTAAACGGAATAACATTCCGGTGGATAAGCTGGAAGTTTTTCTGCCCGATGACGAACCAGCAGATCAGGCTGATATAGTACTGGCCAACATTCTTGCTGGCCCTTTGACTCAACTGGCTCCCAAACTGGCCAGTCTGACCAGGGAAGGCGGCTCCATTGCTCTGTCCGGTATTCTGGCTGAGCAGGCGGATGAAATAATTCAAACCTATGAACAGTGGTTTGCCATGGATACAGCAGTCACCTTTGATGGCTGGGCCATGCTCTCTGGCAAGCGACGTTCATAAGCTGGCATTGATGTGATGCAGGTATGACAGAACTTGTTACTCCCCGGGTTTCAATAGAAACTAAAGTACCTGCATTATCAATTAGACTGGATTCAGTACTGGGGCTCTGGTCTAATAAAAAATGCTGCTTTAAAATCAGGTAAACAGTAAACATGACGCCGTCAAGTGTCACTTGCCCCCACTGCCAGACCATATTCCGCATTACCCATGCCCAGCTTAAGGCTGCCAGGGGTTCGGTGCGTTGCGGTTCATGCCTTCAGGTTTTTAATGCCATAGACCAGCTACCGAGCCTGAAAGAACAAGAAAAGGAGGCATTCAACACTTCCATTGAAAACGTTGAAACATCATCCTCTGACCATCGGGAAGAGCCCCAGACACCCACTCAAACCCAAAAAAAACTGCGGGAAACACTGGT
>NZ_JAGHQV010000025.1:0-88897 GCF_017744175.1 Thalassotalea sp. G20_0
CCTCTGGCTCAGCAAACAACTCTTCGATGCCATCAAGCTCACTGTAATCCTCCTCAACTGATGTTTGCTCAGTCGATTTTGCTTTGGTCTCGATCGTTTGAGTATCATCCTCGTTCTCAATTGACTGAGTATCATCTTCATTCTCAATCGGCTGAGGATCAACTTCGTTCCTAATCGACCCAGCATCAACATCACTTTCAGCGACAACTCCATCAAGCCCACTGTCACCATCCTCGGCCGATGTTGCCTCTGTCAATTCCTCTTCTGTCTTAAGCGACTCGGCATCACTTTGATCGACTTCACCGGCGGATAAACCACTGTCTAATGCTGCATTGTTGGCGGAGTTCTCTGGCTCAGCAAACAACTTTTCGATGCCATCAAGCTCACTGTAATCCTCCTCCTGATTGTCGTCTAATGCGGCACTATCACCGGAGACCTCTGGCTCAGCAAACAACTCTTCGATGCCATCAAGCTCACTGTAATCCTCCTCAACTGATGTTTGCTCAGTCGATTTTGCTTTGGTCTCGATCGTTTGAGTATCATCCTCGTTCTCAATTGACTGCGTATTATCTTCATTCTCGATCGACTGAGTATCAGCTTCAGTCTCAATTGACTGAGTATCAGCCTCAGTCTCAATCGGCTGAGGATCAACTTCGTTGCTGATCGACCCAGTATCAACATCACTTTCAGCGACGCCACCAAGTTCACTGTCAACATCCCCGGCTGATGTCGTCTCTGTCGATTCCACTTCTGTCTTTATCAACTCAACATCACTTTCAGCGACTCCACCAAGCCCACTGTCACCATCCCCGGCTGATGTTGTCTCTGTCCATTCCTCTTCTGTCTTGAGCGACTCGGTATCACTTTGATCGACTTCACCGGGGGATAAACCACTGTCTGATACTGCTTGGTTGGCGGAGTCCGCTGGCTCTGCAAACAACCCGGCAACGCCATCAAGCTCATTGTAATCCTCACCGGTACCGCCGGTTTGCTGAGTAGCATCGGGCTGTGCACTAGGGTCTGTTGCAGAGTCTGTTTGCCCGGAAGGACCCTGCATGATGCCGGGCATCAGCGAAGTCTCCCCTATAACAGGATTATCAATCATCACTGCTACTGCGATATCATCCAAGGGGTCTGTAACACCTCCGGCATCCGCAGAGTTGATGGAAATATCCTGATCAGCCGGGCTTGCCTCAGTCAGACCCTGCGCTGTTGTTTCAGTCCTTACAGAGCTGCCATTGCCCGGCCCCACCTCAGGCTCGGTTTGAGAAGGCTGGTCCGTTGTGGCTGTATGCACTGGCCCTGCCAGAGAACTTCCCATTGTCTGTTGTTGAGCTATCGGACCACCATCAATGTGCGTGGCACTGACAGAACCGTCCTCAACTCTGGCCCGCACATTGATGGTAAGCAGACATTGTCTGTTTTCAAGCTTGGCAAAGTCATTAATACCCGAGGACTCCTCCCCGATTTGTTGGTCAATGTCCGAGACTTGCTGTTTCAGATTGGTGATTTCCCGGTCAGTGCTGGCCTGATCAAATGATGCGAAGTTTTCATCGCGATGCTTATCAAGAATCTTTACGGCTTTATCCATCAGATCGCCCAGGTTGAGCTGATCTTCCAACTCTTCCCCGGGGGGGATCAGGCTCAACTTTTCGCCACTTTTAAGCGTAATTTTAACCTTCAGGGCGGGCGGGAAGTCTGCGTTTTTAAGTGCCTCAAGAGCCCTCTTCGGGCTATCGTTCTGAGCATTTTTCAATTCGGCTACTGACTTTTTCAAGCCTGTCAGAGAGGCATTTACCGCCTTGTTTTCACTACTTTTCTTAAGCAGTTCATCGGCCTGGTTGAGCAGCTGGCCTTGCGTTTCCTTCAGTTCTGTCTGGTCAGGTTTATCCAGCTGATCACCCTTAACAGAGGGCAGCGATTGATCAGTAGCCTGTTGAATACTCCTGTCACTGAGCGCTTTATCACCGATGGCGTTCCCCGTATGGTCAAAACTGTCTACCCCCGATTGGCTCACTTGTGGTTGCACATCCTGCATGACTTCAGCCTGGTGAGTCGCAAATTTGCCAACAGTCGTTTGAGAGGATGGCAGTGGCACCGAAGCATGTTGGACTGAGCTGGGGTCAATGGCACCAGAAGGGATGCTGCAAAGTGGGTATCTCAGGAAATTGTGCATGATTCATAACTGGTCAGTAGTATTGCCATTGCTATCGGCAGCAGTCGGGAATTAGCAACATCTTCGTAAAGCCATTCGTTCGGGCACAATCACATGGTGATCTAAAACAGGAGTGTTTTCTGTGGGGCGGCCATCCGTGGGGCGGCCATCCGTGGGGCGGCCATCCGCAGGGTAGCCATCCACTTGTTTGTGTGTGTTTGCTTTATCCCCCTATGTAATAGTAACCAGTGTAACCATATTGGCTAAAGACAACTCTCTGATAAAAAAGCGAATGTTGCCCATAAATGGTATGCCCCAGACCACTAACTCAGGAAAAGGACTGCTGCCAAAGAGAAACAATTAACTATTTACCGTAACAAGCCCAGAAAACGCTTGGTATACCACTTGTAACTCCGATGTGGAATTAACCTTGGTGGTAGCTATTCAAAATACCTAACATAAATCTGGAATTTTCTGATTTATATACCATTCTCTTAAACATTATTGTTTATCAGCACTTATCAAAATTAAACGACTTCAGACTAAAGGTTTCTCTAAACGTCATTCTTTATTTTTTGATATTGAAGGACAGATGTTTGATATAGAAAAACCGGATACATTTTTAGTGGCGGCCTGCAGGTCTGAAGTCAAAAACTGTACATATGGAGACCTTAGTAAGGCTATGGACGTCTATCTTAACCATGACGATTTTCTGCCATCCAATGTAAGTTTACCAGTCACTGTTTGGTAATAGCTGTTCAAAACTACAACAATATACCTTTGCCGTGTGCTGAATTATTACAAAAAACAATAGCACCTGATTTATCCGTTTATCTGCCAGAAAAAATCATAACAAAAATGGCCAACACATTGTTTCATGCCAATTGACCAAAACACAGGTATCAGGTAATGAATAACCAGATAGCGCCAACGACACTCACTTATCAGAATGCATACACTGCTGAGACTGTTCACAGTGACTTAGCAGAACAATCAACCCAAAAGAAATTCCTATCTTATCGAACAAGTGCCGAGTCAGATGTCCAGAAACTGATTAATAAAAACCAGGCAGAAACAAAGGTTCTGGAAGGCAAGATACAAAATATGCAAAAAAAATTAACTGAATGCCTTCAGTATCACGCTCATGATAAACTTTTCATTAAGCCTGAACCTGGAAAGAACCACAGCAATAACACTGAGACAAATTACCTTGCTAACAAACCGCTAAACCCATTATCCGACAACACCACCACCACCGACATTAGCCCGGAAATCACACGACTACCGCCGGGTTCTGCCATTGACAGCACTGTCTCATCACCCGGCGTACCAGCTACTGACAATACCCTCACGCCATCAATACCCGCACACACAACCCTTAACGACGGTTCAGCAACGGCTTTAACCACTCAATCGGTAAACACAACCCAGGCAACCAATGGAACAAGTGCAATTATCCCGACTACTGCCCTCCCACTACTGGGAGAGCTGGTTTCCGATAGTGTGAAAATCACGTTACTGACGTCACTGAGAGACAAGCTGGCAAACTATCAACAACAAAACAGGCCCATGGCAACTGCCGATAATCACGGGGGGAGTATCACCGGGATAGGCCGGGAGCCGGAGACCATGATCGGGATAGGTCAGCAGCCCGACTCCCTCATCGATGTACGTCCGGATGATCAAACTCTTCGGCTAATCCATCAGTTCCTTCAGCAGCATTCAGACCCAACTTCACACCCAACGTCACAATCAGCGGTTGACTTGTCCCCGTTAATATCAAGTATTGAAAAAAGGGTGGTAATGTATAAATTATTCAATCTGGTATTAATGGTTTCTTCCTTCACTGAGTCTATTAAAAAATCCTTCCCAGCCGTAGCCACGATTTATGACAATGAACTGAAACAGCTCACCAATGAAATAAATAATTACGCCCTGCAGAACGAACAGGATGACACGAAAATCAAAAGAACCAGAAGAACCATTACGAAAGAATTAACTGATATTCTGCTCAGAGCGCTGAGAAATTTTGAACTGACGCCAATGACTCACGAAATGAAGGTATTCTTCAAAGGCTTCGAAGAAAGGCGCAATGCCTTCAACAAAGCTCTGTATAAAGACGACAGCCTTATTGATGACCATGAATTTAAAGATATGTTTGAATGCATGAAAAACAAAAGAACACTTATTCTGGGACTGAAAAATTACAACCAGGAAATTGAACAGGCCATTGCTGACGGCAATTATTACCGGGTTGGCCAAATCACCTTCAGTGTTAATACACTTCATAACAAAGTACAGAGCACACCGGATAACTTCATATCAGGAAATCCTTATCTTGATCTGTTAATCAAGATCAGTAATTTAGAAGCCAAACAGATTAAACCCTTACTATCACTGGCCAATGAGGCAGCTGCCTCGGTCCCTATTAATGCACTCATTTTAGAAGCATGTGCGCAGGATGCCCTGGACCTGGCATTCAATGAAGGTTACTCACCCGGATTTTGTGCCGGGGATTTAATGGCCACAGCCATTGCCGGTCGTTATGGAATGTTCACCAATTCATTGGTGAGTCTGGCAAATTCAATATTATATGGTTTCGATTACAGTCGACTACCACTCCAGGTCAGAGTGACCTTGCAGGATGCATTATTTTACAAGGCCCACTCTCATCCCTGGAACCATGCCGAATCAGCGGGCCTGGGTGACCAAAGCCTATATGTCTTGAAGGTGCTGAAAAAATCTGTTCCTGTGGGGACAGGTATAATGTCTCAGATTCGCGCGCACACTTTCAATTCAATGAATAGTCTGATCAATATAATGTTAAACAGTATTCCTGTTCGCAACCTTGGCACTGAGTGGGTCCAGTTTGCGGTTGGTCCTAATGAGAAACATGTCTGCTACTTTGCTTTCAGCAAAAGCAACAATCTCTTCAGGCTCACTGTTCAAGATCATATTACCGGTGTGACCACGGTTACCGGTACTACTCTGGAGCAGCTAAAAACTGCCATACCAAATGCGTTAAGGCAATTTGCTCATACCTATAAAATACCGCTGACCCCCGGGCCTCAGGCTGTCCCCGTTCCCGGTAGAGGTCTCTTTCTCCTTGGCAACTCGATACTGGACCCGCTGGAAGACCTGGAACTTATCAAGGATTCAGCACTCACCGTTAAAGATATCCTGACCCACGCCCCCTCCCAACTCCAGGAACTGGACAAGGAAAGAATCGGAGCCCTGACGACAAAATACCTTGAAACCGTCAAAAATGCTGCCACCCGGAAACTTCTGAACATCAACCTGAAATCCCTGTCACAATCAGAGTCAGAAGCACTGGCAGAAATTGCGCAAATGCCCATGGTTTATCTGATGCGGGAAGTCCTGACAATGCTCGAACTGCATCAGAATCTTGCTGCATACCTCCCTAACAAACTTACCGACGTAAAGTTGATGAATGCCCACGTTGTTACAACGCTGCATAAGATTGACCAGGCCGCCTCCGGGAAAAACACCGCTGATGCCGATGCCCAATCAGAGCCACAGGGTGCAGCATCGGCACCAGCAACCACTGACCTGACCGCCAGCACTGCCGGAGAGCTGATCAAGCTGGCTATTGAAAGGGACTTAAGCCTGCTTGACCCAGAGCCGGTCACTGATTCCGTTACAGTGCAACCCGGCGGAGCCGGAGCCCATGCCGCGCCCGAAAATACAGCGCCAAAAAATGCTGCGCCCAAAAGCCATGGCAGCAGTGTTAAAGGCATAAGTACGGGAGGGAAAATCGGTGGCGGGCTCGCCAGCTTTGCTACAGCGGTTATCGGACCTTTGGGATTATTCAAGCTTTCCTGCCCCGGCTGCCTGACAGAAATGGCCAACGAACTCACCGAGAGTGTTGGCGACAGCCTGACAAACGTCATTGGACGAGTGTCACAACACGCAGGAGAAGAAGTCGGGGAGAAAGCCGGGGAGAAAGCCGGGGAAGAAGCCGGGGAAGAAGCCGGGGAAGAAGCCGGGGAAGAAGTCGGTGAAAAAATCGGAGAAAAAGCCGCGAAAAAAGCCCTCAAAGAGGCTGGAAAGAAAGCAGCAAAAAAAGCCCTTACATGCAGACGGTCGGTTGGCGGCTGTAACCGGGAAAACGGCGAAAATGATGCTGGTGAAACTGGCGGTGAAACTGGCGGTGGAGCCGGTGGTGAAACTGGAGCAGGCCTTGGAGCTGGTGGTGCAGTTGGTGGTGCAGTTGGTGGTGAAGTTGGTGGTGAAACCGGTGGTGAAGTTGGAGGAGGCATTGGAGCAGGTGGTGTCGCGGCACATAAAGCAGGCAAAACACTTAAAAAGTTGTACGAGGCCATAAAAAAAGCTATCGAAAAACATCATCATAAAGAACACTCTGAAAAGCAAACCTCCCAAGGCTCAGCAGCAAAACCAAACCAACCGCCAATAGTGCCGGTGATCATTGCAGAAAATGCAGCAAAAAAGGTAATCGCTGCAGAGCACACTACGATACAGCCAACAACCAAACCAGCGACGGCATCAAGCACCGGAAACAGCAACCATATAAATGCAGGTATTGCCACTGTTCCAGACGATGCAACCAGTGCTGACCAACCAACAGAAACATTAACAACTGATAAAAAAGCAATACATCAATCGATAACCGGACAAACAGCATTATCATCTGAAACCACCTCAAAAGAAGGCAACCTTGGTATATCTGACAGTACAACGGTGTCTCCAGCCTCAAAAGTAATCTCAACCGCTGCACAAACCAGGCAATCAAGCCAGACGACAACAATCCAAGACACCACCACTCAGCCAGTCACTTCTGGCTCCACGGATAGCTCAGCTGCTTCTTCATCAATAACGCCTGCATCAACAGGCACGACAACCGAACAGACAACAGCAACAACTGACAGCACCCCGCAAGAAAAGACTGCCAGTATTTCCGATCGTACAAACCCAAAAGAAACCCCAACAGACACTGCAACAACAAATGCTTCACCTGCGCCACAGACAGAATCTGATAACAACCAACAACTGCTGGGAGTCATCAAATCATTTAAAGACAAAAGCAAAAAGATCCATTCACGCTTCAATAAAAAGATGGCCAAAGCCTATATCCGCACACGCAACCAGGTCCGCCGGGCACCAACAACCATGGGGCAGCCGTTAAGCAGTTTTAAAAAAGGGGTTCTTCTGGGGGATTCTTCACTGAACAAACTGAATCAACAATTCAGTAACGATTTCCTGAGTATTTATAAATCTGCTCACCGGTTTATGAAGTCTCTACGCTCGGTTTCGGTCAGTGAAAATAGCCGCCGTACCGCCCAATCCATTATCAGCAGCAAGGTCATTTCCGAGTTCCGGGCAATGTATGCCACATTCAGCAATATACGTCTACAGATGCTGTCTGACCTGGGCTATACCAACCAGCAATCACTGGACCATGCCACCATCATACGACTTTCGTCTGGTGTTTATACCCCTCCTGCAACGGCCTCCGTGAATACAGCTCATTTGCTCAAGGCTATAGAGCAGCAACCACAGTCAACCAACCCTGACGGCTTTGATCGTTTTATGAACGATCTGGGCCAATTTCTGCATGGAAAAACCGGCCAGAAACAACAGACGACAACAGAAACCGCAAACTCCCGACCACAGTTGAACCCTGAGCCAACGGAAAAAGTGGAAAAGCTGAACAGTGATATCATTGCCCGGCAAAACAGGCCCCACAACCATGAGTTATTAACCCGTATCTTGCAACAGGAGCAAACCCTGTTGCTTGAGAGTATCCAGCAGCAACCCAATATAAATCCTGTCAGGAAACTGGAAAGTAACACCACTCCAACTCTTCAAACCCAAGGCATAACCAGTGTCCAGCCTGACCCGGGAAAATCCGGCGACCATCCGGGACCCATTTCCGGCAAAACCAGCACACCACCGGCCATAGCCAGTACACCCAGCACCAATGGCCAAACCGCCACAAGTGCCATAACACCGGCAAACTATCCCCTCACCGACAACCTGACGCTGGCCAACATGCTGGCTGCAAAAATCAGCGATCATCCCATACACCTGAACCACACCGTGGCACCAGGAACCACAGGAAAGAACTCCTCCCCGCTTGACCAGTCATCGGGCATGAAGCTGCTGACTGACAGCCTGGCCCTGGCCGGACAGCTGCACAAAGAGCTTTCGGCCCTGGCCAACGATCTGACCACCCCCGATAAAAATATCAGTACACAGTGGGACCAGGACGATCTGATTAACCTTGCCATTGTCCAGACCCTGCCTGAAGCATCCGCTGGCAAGGCAACGGAAAACTTTCTGTCAAGCGTCCTCACCTCAACGACAGTGGGCATACAACACCGGCAACCTGGCCATCTTTTCCGGGCCGATGGCTCCCTGCGTGGCACCAGCCAGGACCCTGGCACACCACTTTTCCATGACCCGTCAACGGGCCAGACCATCGACCACAGTGCAACCCGGCAACTGGCGAGCATCATGTTACAGGCCATGGCCAGAAGCCGACTGGCTGAACAGACAGAGAACGACGGTATACCACAACATCTGTCCAGCAAAATTATTGACCAGGCGGCAAAACTGCAGAGTCACCAGTCCCAGAGGTTTGTCGATCGAGTAAGTCAATGGCTTTGGCTGGAGCAGGGTTCGGAGGCACGCACCAGGGCCTCACTGGCCTCACGATTTGAGCAACGACTGTCGTCCAAGCAGAGTATCGACATCACACCACCAACCGGCCTGCCACTGATCAACGATCTGGTCTCCGGTCGTTACCATAAAACCCAGTCCCGCTTTATGAATCTGGGCCCGGCCAGGCAACTGGAGCTATTGAAGTCCCTGGCCGACAGCCCTGACTACCTGGGGCTTGACCATTTTGCTGAACCCCTGGCCCGGTTGGAAGCCGACTTCACGACAGCTACATATACACCATCGCCTATCCCGGAAGACTCGAATCAGATTTCGGACAGCCAGCCCCCCGATTGGCGGACCTTCCAGCTCAACCAGAAAGCCTGGCAACTGTTTACCCATCTGTATAACGCCCGGTTTGAGGCACCGGCAGAGGCCATCAACCGGATAAAAACCGCGGCACTGATCCAACGCCAGGGCATTGAGTCCCATCCGGATGAGGCCCAGCGGCTTAATCAGCTGGTGATAACACTGCTGCCGATGCGAACCAGTGCCAGTGACCGGGCCCAACTGATCAACACCAGGGACAAGGCGCTGCCGAAGCCAGTCAGACTGCACCAGTTCAACCAGCAACGCATCACCGAAATTCTCAGCAGCTATGCAACCATCAAGTCGCTGGCCAGCAGGCAATTCCCGCAGGTATTCGGCGACCAGGTCAGTGATGCCCGGTTAAAGGATGAACTGGTCTCCCAGATAGCAAGGGCGAGTTTGCAGAAGCTTAAGGGCAAAACGACAACCGGTCAGTGGCAACAGGCAGTGACAGGACAAATGATCAGGGAGTTTGCCGACTTCCGTAGCAACTGGGCTGAAGCCAGCTGAAAAATCAGTTATTCAATCCATTCCATGGTTAACCACTTTAATTAACCAAGACACAGGTTACCGGTAATGAATAATCAGATAGCACCAACAACCGCTACTTATCAGAATACTTATACTGCTGAAACCGTTCAAAGCGACTTACCCGAACCATCAACCAAAAAGAAATTTCGGTCTTATCGAGCAAATGCCGAGCCAGATGTCCAGAAACTGATTAATAAAAACCAGGCAGAAACCAAGGTTCTGGAAGGCAAGATACAAGATATGCAAAAGAAATTAACTGAATGCCTCCGACATCGTACCGATGATACACTTTTCATTAAGCAGTCCCCTGTGCCTGGTCAGAATACTCATCAGAATAACAGCAATAGCCCTGGCACAAATTCCACTGCTCACAAACCGCTCACACCATTATCCGAAGACTCCACTACCACCGACGTCAGCACGGAAACCACAGAACTACCACCAGTCTCTATAACTGACAGTACTGCCTCGTCACCCACCTTATCGGCTGCTGACCATGCAGCCCATAACAGTGCTTTCACATCCTCAATACCGACACACACAACTGTTAACGACAGTTCAGCAACGGCTATAACAACCCAGGTGGTAAACACAACCCAGGCGACCAACGGAACAGGCACAATTATCCCGACGACAGCTCTCCCTGCACTGAAGGAGCAGGTTTCCGACAGTGTAAAAATCACGTTAATGGCGTCACTGAAAAACAAGCTGACGGAATATCTACAGCAGCGAAACAAGCACACAGTAAATACGCCAAATTACCCGGGCAATGTCACTGGGCTAGTTCAGCAGCCTGAAACAATCATCGGTAAACGTCCGGATGATCCATTGCCGCACATTCGTTACAGTCAGCAACCACACCCAATGAGTGACTTGTTCGAGTTAATATCAAGTATTGAAAAAAGGGTGACAATGTATGAACTATTCAATCTGGTACTAGTCGTTTCAACCTTCACTGAGGCCATTAAAACATCCTTCCCAGCCGTTGCCCGGATTTATGATAACGAACTGAAACTGCTCACTGATGAAATAAAAAATCTCCTCCCAGATCTCGAGCAGGGTGACACGAAACGCAAAAGAACCAGAAGAACCATGACAAAATCATTCACTGATCTTCTGCTCAAGGCGCTGGTTAAATTTGAGAAAGCGCCTATGACTAAAGAAATGCAAGTATTCTTCAAAGGCTTCGCAGACAGGCGTAATACCTTCAACAAATCAGTGTATACAGACAAAAGCCTTATTGAAGACGACGAATTTAAAGAAATGTTTGAGTGGATGAAAAACAGAACAACAATTATCAAAGGAATGCAGAAGTACAACCAGGAAATTGCACAAGCCATCGCTAACAGGAATTATTACCGGGTTGGTGAAATTGCCTTCACTGCTAATATACTGCACCAAAAAGCATACTTTAGCCCAGAAGACTTCGTATCAAACGACCCTTATCTTGACTTTTTAATCAAGGTCAATCATTTACTGGCCAACAACATTAACCCCTTAGTAACACTGGCCAATAAGGCAGCTGCCTCGGTCTCTCTGAAACCACTCATTCTTGAAACAGCTGCCCAGGATGCCCTGAACCTGGCATTCGATTCAGAATTTGCAAGAGGATTTTGTGCCGGGGATTTCATGGCCACAGCCATTGCCGGTCGTTATGGGATGTTCACCAATTCATTGGTGAGTCTGGCCAATTCAATAGTATTTGGTTTCGATTACAGTCGACTCCCGCTCCAGGTCAGAATTGCCTTGCAAGATCTAATGGATTACAAGACCCCCATAAAACCATTCTACCATCCCGAATCGATTGGTCTGGATGCTGAAAGCCTGTATGTTGCCCAGATTATTAACAAATCTATTGCTGTGCGCAAAGATCTATTGTCTCAGGTTGACTCGGGCAGTTTCAATTCAATGAGTAGTCTGATCGATAAACTGATAGACCAGATTCCTGTTGGCAGCCTTGGCACTGAGACGATCCAATTTGCAGTCCGTCCTGTTGCGCAACACGTCTGTTACTTTGCTTTCAGCAAAAGCAACAATCTCTTCAGGCTCACTGTTCATGATCATCTAACCGGTGTGACCACGGTTACTGGCGCAACTCTGGAGCAACTAAAAGCAGCCATACCCAATGCGCTGCAGCACTTTGTTCATGAATATCAATTACCGATGCACGCCGGGCGTCAGACTGCCCCTCTTCCCGGTAGTGGTTTCTGTCGCCTTACCAGCGCTTTGCTGGATCCGATGGAAGACATGGAAGTGATCAGGGATTCAGCGCTCACAGTTAAAGATATCGTGACCCACCTCCCCTCCGAACTCAAAGCACTTGACAAGGAAAGAATCAACGCCCTGACGACAAAATACCTTGATACCGTCAAAACTGATGCCACTCGAAAACTTCTGAACATTAACCTGAAATCCCTGTCACCATCAGAGACAAAAGAGCTGGCAAAGATTGCGCAAATGCCCATGGTTTATCTGATGCGGGAAATCCTTGCAGCCATTGAATACATTAAAACCAATCCTGAACTCACCGATCACCCAATATTTACTAACTTCAAGCTGATGAATGCCCACGCAGTCACCACACTGCATAACATCGGCGAGCACCTGTCCACTGCCCCGAAAAAAACCGCTGATGCCGATGCTCAATCAGTGCCACAGGGTGCGGCATCGGCAACCACTGACCTGGCCACCAGCACTGCCGGAGAGCTGGTCAAGCTGGCTATTGACAGGGACTTAAGCCTGCTTGTCCCAGAGCCGGGCGCTGGTGCCTTTGGAGCGCAAGCCAGTGGAGCCCAACCCGACGGTGCCCATGCCGCACCCGACAGCAAGGGCAGCAGCGATGTATCCAGTAGTACTATTGGTGGGATAATCGGTGGCGGGATCGGCGGCGCTGCCGCAGAAATTGGCATGGCAGTGTTATCATTCATCGCCCGTTGCCCCGAATGCCTGTCACGAATGGCCACTGAGGTCACCGAGGATGCTGCCGACAGAGTCCTTAGCCGGATATCTCAAAACACCGGCGAGAGCGTCGGGGAGAAAGTTGGAGAAGAAGCTGGGAAGAAAGCTGCCGAAGAGGCCGAAGAAAAAGCCGGGAAAAAAGCCCTTGAAGAGACTGGAGAAAAAGCTGTAAAAAAAGCTGGAAGAAAAGCTCTTAAATGCAGGCGGTCAACTGGTAGCTGTGACCAGGGAGACGACGGTGAAGGCGGTGAAGGCGGTGAAGGCGGTGAAGGAGTCGGTGAAGGAGTCGGTGAAGGAGCAGGCACTGGTGGTGCTGGCGCTGGCGCTGGAGCTGCTGCTGGCGCTGGAGCTGGTGCTGGCGCTGGAGCAGCTGCTGCTGGAGCCGGTGCAGGGGGAGCAGCCGGCGGGGCAAGTGCCGGTGGCGGGGTAGCCGCTGGCGGTGGTGTTGTCGTGTTAAAGAAAGTAGGCAAAACATTAGAAAAGCTTGTCAAGGCGATAAAAAAAGGTATTGACAAACACAAAAAACACGAAAAAGAGCAACACGCAAAACAGGTGGTTATTGCAGAAGATGCAGTAAAGCAGGCGATTATCGCAGCACATGCCATGCAACAGTCAACAACAAAACCAGTGGCGTCTACAACCTACGGGATCAGCAAAAAAACTAATGCAGCTAATGCCATCGTTCCAGACGATACAACTAGCCCTGACCAACCAACAGAAGCAGCTACTGCTTTAGTAACCAGGGAGTCTTCAAATGGCAGGGAGTCTTCAACGGGCAGGGAGTCTTCAACGGGCAGGGAGTATTCAACTGGCCAAACCGAAACTCTTGATGCCATTACAATATCTGCTCCAGTGACAACACAGGCTGCACAAAGAGAAATAACAACAGATGAAGATGAATCAACAAATCAACCAATAGCCTCAACAACGCCTGAGACTATCACCAAGGAAAGCACCTCCAACATTCCAGCTGGCACAATAGCAGCTTCAACACCAACGGAAGACTCGACGGCCACAGAAACTGATCAATCTACGACAGCCACTACAACTCAGGCAGCAATTGAGAAAACAGTAAGACATCAATCGACAACCGGTCAAATAACATCATCAACACCGGAAACCACCGAAACAGAAGGCGACCCTGGCATACCTGGCAGCACAACAGCGCCTCCAACCCCAAAAGCCATCTCAACCGATGCACAAACCAGACAATCAAGCCAGGCGGCAACAACTATCCACGACACCACTACTCATACAGTGACTTCTGGTTCAAGAGATAGCTCAGCTGCTTCTTCGTCACTGCCTCCTGCATCAACAGACACGTCAGCCGAACAGACAACAACGCAACAATCAATCACTCAAGAAAAAGCACGATCAACGTCTGATGCCACCAGTCAAAAAATGACTTCTGGCATTTCGGCTAGCACAACTGCCGCTACACTGCTGACAGAAACTTCAACAGCCACAGGAACCGCTCCATCAACAAAATCACCAATAGCCGCTACAACTCAGACAACAACTGATAAAAAAGCAATACATCAATCAACAACCGGACAAACAGCATTCTCGTCTGAAACCGCCGCAACAGAAGGCAACCTTGGTCTATCTGACAGCACAACGGCGTCTCCAGCCTCAAAAGCAATCTCAACCGCTGCACAAACCAGGCAATCAAGCCAGTCGGCAACAACAATCCATGACATCAACACTCATACAGTGACTTCTGGTTCAAGAGATAGCTCAGCTGCTTCCTCGTCATTGGCACCTGGATCAACAGGCACGGCAGCCGAACAAACAACAACACAACAATCAATCACTCAAGAAAAAGCACGATCAACGTCTGATACCACCAGTCAAAAAATGACTACTGATATTTCAGATAGCACAACTGCCGTTTCACCGCTGACAGAAACTTCAACAGCCACAGGAAAAGTTCTATCAACAAAATCACCAAGAACCACTGAAACTCAGGCGACAACTGATAAAAAAGCAATACACCAATCGACAACCGGACAAACAATAATATCAACTGAAACCACTGCTACAGAAGGGAACCCTGGTATACCTGACAGCACAACGGCGTCTTCAACCTCAGAAGCCATCTCAGCCGATGCACAAACCAGACAATCAAGCCAGGCGGCAACAACTATCCACGACACCACTACCCATACAGTGACTTCTGGTTCAAGAGATAGCTCAGCTGCTTCTTCGTCATTGGCACCTGCATCAACAGACACGCTAGCCGAACAGACAACAACGCAACAATCAATCACTCAAGAAAAAGCACGATCAACGTCTGATGCCACCAACCAAAAAATAACTTCTGGCATTTTGGATAGCACAACTGTCGCTTCACTGCTGACAGAAACTTCAACAGCCACAGGTACCGCTCCATCAACAAAATCACCAATAGCCGCTACAACTCAGACAACAACTGATAAAAAAGCAATACATCAATCAACAACCGGGCAAACAGCATTCTCGTCTGAAACCACCGCAAAAGAAGGCAACCTTGGTATATCTGAGAGCACAACAGCGCCTCCAGCCTCAAAATCAAGCTCAACCGCTGCACAAACCAGGCAATCAAGCCAGTCGGCAACAACAATCCACGACACTAACACTCATACAGTGACTTCTGGTTCAAGAGATAGCTCAGCTGCTTCTTCGTCATTGGCACCTGGATCAACAGGCACGGCAGCCGAACAGACAACGCAACAATCTGTTTCTCAAGCAGTATCTCAAGAAACAGCACAATCAACGTCGGATAGCCGCGGACTCCCGGTAACTTCCGGCACTTCAGATAGCGCAACGACCGCTTCACCGCTGACAGAAACTTCAACAGCCACAGGAAAAGTTCTATCAACAAAATCACCAAGAACCACTGCAACTCAGGCGACAACTGATAAAAAAGCAATACACCAATCGACAACCGGACAAACAATAATATCAACTGAAACCACTGCTACAGAAGGGAACCCTGGTATACCTGACAGCACAACGGCGTCTTCAACCTCAGAAGCCATCTCAGCCGATGCACAAACCAGACAATCAAGCCAGGCGGCAACAACTATCCACGACACCTTCACTCAGACAGTGACTTCTGGTTCCAGAGATAGCTCAGCTGCTTCTCCATCAATGACGTCTGCATCAACAGGCAAGACAACCGCACAGACAACAACGCAACAATCTGCACCTCAAGCAGTATCTCAAGAAACAGCACAATCAACGTCGGATAGCCAGGGACTACAAGGAACTTCCGGCACTTCAGATAGCACAACGACCGCTTCACCGCTGTCAGAAACTTCAACAGCCACAGGAACAGCTCCATCAACAAAATCACCAACAGCCGCTACAATTCAGACAACAACGGA
Organism: Thalassotalea sp. G20_0; assembly: GCF_017744175.1. NCBI lineage: Bacteria > Pseudomonadati > Pseudomonadota > Gammaproteobacteria > Alteromonadales > Colwelliaceae > Thalassotalea > Thalassotalea sp. G20_0. The sequence goes on from NZ_JAGHQV010000025.1 coordinate 16,021, forward strand.
TAAAAAAGCAATACATCAATCGACAACCGGACAAACAGCATTCTCGTCTGAAACCACCGCAAAAGAAGGCAACCTTGGTATATCTGAGAGCACAACAGCGCCTCCAGCCTCAAAATCAATCTCAGCCGATGCACAAACCAGGCAATCAAGCCAGGCGGCAACAACAATCCACGACACCTCCACTCAGACAGTGACTTCTGGTTCCAGAGATAGCTCAGCTGCTTCTCCATCAATGACGTCTGCATCTACTACAGGCACGGCCGCTGAACACACCACAACACAACAGCCAACCACAGCAGCGTCAGCATCCGACCACACCACGCAAGAAAAGACCGCCAGTATTTCCGATCCTGCAAACCACACCGAAACCACAACAGACACTGCAACAACAAATGCTACATCTCAGACGGCATCTGATAACAACCAACAACTGCCGGGAGTTATCAAATCATTCACAGACAAAAGCAAAACAATCCATTCACGATTCAATAGAAAGATGGCCAGAGCCTATGTCGAAACACGCAACCAGGTCCGCCGGGCAACAACAACGCAAGGGCAACCGTTAAACAGTTTTCAAAAAGGGGTTCTTCTGGGGGATTCACTGAACGAACTGAATCAACGATTCAGCAACGAGTTCCTGAATATTTATAAAAATGCTCACCGGTTTATGAACTCTCTGGACTCCGTTGCAGCCGGTGAAAATCAACGTCACACCGCACAATCCATCATCAGCGGCAAAGTCATTTCCGAGTTCCGGGCAATGTATGCCACGTTCAGTGGTATACGACTGCAGATGCTGTCAGTCCTGGGCTATACCAACCAACAGCCGCTGGACCGTGCCACCATCAAACAACTGGCGTCTGGTGTTTATGCCCCGCCCGCCGCAGTCTCCTTGAATACAGCCCACCTGCTCAAGGCCATCGAGCAGCAACCACAGTCGGCCAACCCTGGTGGCTTTGATCGTTTTATGGCGGAACTGAGCGAGTTTCTGCTGAACACCGGGCCAGTGGAAAAAGCAGAAGAGCTGAACAGTGATATCATGGCCCAGCAAAACAGGCTCCACAACCATCAGTTATTAACCAGTATTTTGCAACAGGAGCAGGCGCTGTTGTTTGAGAATATCTGGCAACAGCCCGATATAAATCCTGCCAGGGAACTGGAGAGTGGCTCCGTTCCAACTCCCCCATCCCATGGCATGCCCCGTGTCCAGCCTGACCCGGGCAAGACCAGCACACCATTGGCCATAGCCAGCACACCCGGTGGTACCGCCAAAAACGCCATAACACCGGCAAACTATCCGGTCACCGACAACCTGACACTGGCCAACCTGGTGGCCGCAAAAATCAGCGATCGTCCCATATATCACACCACAACTCCACAAACCATGGATAAGACCGCCTCCCCGCTTGACCAGTCACCGGGCATGAAGCTGATGACGGACAGCCAGGCCCTGGCCGGACAGTTGCGGGAAGAGCTTTCGGCCCTGGCCAGCGATCTGGCCAATGATTTGGCCACCACGGACAAAAAAATCAGTTCACAGTGGGACCAGGACGATCTGATTAATCTGGCCATTGTCCAGACCCTGCCAGAAGCATCTGGCATCAAGGTAACGGAAAACTTTCTGTTAAACGTTCTCACCTCAACGTCGGTGGGCATACAACACCAGCAGCCTGACCATATTTTCCGGGCCGATGGCTCCCTGCGCGGTACCAGCCAGGCCTCCGGCACACCACTTTTCCGTGATCCATCAACGGGCCAGACCGTCGACCATGGAGCAACCCGGCAACTGGCAAAAATCATGTTACAGGCCATGGCCAGAAGTCGGCTGGCTGAGCAGGCAGATAACAACGATATACCACAGCTTCTGTCCAACAAAATAATTGACCAGGCAGAACAACTGCATAGTCGCCAGCCCCAGAAGTTTGTCGAACGAGTAAGTCAATGGCTTGGGCTGGAGCAGGGTTCGCAGGCCCGCGCCAGGGTCTCACTGGCCATACGTCTTAAACTACGTTTGTCGTCCAGTCAACGGGTTGACCTCACACCACCAGCTGACCTGCCACTGATCAACGGCCTGGTTTCCGGTCGTTACCATAAAACCCGGTCCCGCTTTATGAGTCTGGCACCGGCCAGGCAACTGGAGCTATTGAGGAATCTGGCCAGCAAACCGGACTATCTGGGTCTTGACCATTTTGCTGAACCCCTGGCCCGGCTGGAGGCCGATTTCGCCGGAGCGACACAGACACCATCGGCTATCCCGGCAGGCGCAGATCAGCCTTCGGAAAGGCAGCCCCCTGATTGGCAAACGTTCCAGCTGAGCCAGCAAGCCTGGAAACTGTTTACCCATCTGCATAACGCCCGATTTGAGGCACCGGCAGAGGCGATCAACCGGATGAAGACAGCGGCACTGATCCAGCGCAAGGGCCTTGAGCCCCATCCGGATGATGCCCAACGCCTCAATCAGCTGGTGATAACACTGCTGCCGGTGCGCACCAGTGCCAGTGACCGGGCCCAACTGATCAACACCGGGAGCAAAGCGCTGCCGAAGCCAGTCAAACTGCACCAGTTCGGTCGACAACGCATCACCGAAATACTCAACAGCTACGCAAACATCAAGTCGCTGGTCAGCAGGCAATTCCAGGAATTATTCGGCGATCAGATCAACGATGCCCAGTTGCAGGAGGAAGTGATCGCCCAGATAGCAAGGAGCAGTTTGCAGGAACTCAAGGGCAAAACAACCGGTCAGTGGCAACAGGCAGTCACACAGCAAATGTTCAGGGAATTTGCCGACTTCCATAACGACCCGGCTGAAGCCAGCTGAACAATCAGTCATTCAATCAAGTTCAGGGTTAATCTCTATGAATCATCCAGTCCCATCAACGACATCTGCCTATCAACCTGCGGCGACTTTCACCCGTGTTGACAGTGCTTCCGGCCAATCAGCAAAGGGCAAATTCAAGTCCCGGCAGATAGCGGCCAACTCACAGGCGCAGCAATTGATCAGGAGTGAAGAAAAGTTGTTCCAGTTGCGCAAGCAACTCAGTCTGCTGGAGCACAAATTGTCCGCCTGTCTAAACCAGCAGCCATCTGCATCCGTTGGGCAAAACAGTCAGCGGCCGGAAACCCACACGACCACAACCCCTGGAAAAGCGTCGTCTACCTTGCAGGTACCACAGACCTCTACCATCAGCTCCGGTACCACCATCACGCCATCAGCTACTCAACTGTCAGACAGCTCAATGGCAGTTACCACGACCACTGACAACGTCACCATTGCGCCGTTATCACAGTCCGTTACTGATAAACCGCTATCGAACATCACCCAGTCGTTCACCGACAGCACCAAAGGCATCACCCGGCTGTTCAATGAGGGGATTGAGGCAACTCGCAACCAGACACTGACACACATCCAGCAATTACCCACTGCTGATCAACAACAACACAGCATTCAGAAACGGATCGCGCTGGGTGACGGACTCAACAGCTTCAAGGGGCAGTTCAGCGACCACTTTCTGGATATTTTTCAATTAGCCCATAATGCCAGCCAGTCAATACGCTCAATAGCAACGGATGATGACCAGTCAATGCTGTCAGCCAGTAGCGGAATCACCAGCACACTGATCTCCAGCTTTCAGAACATGTATACGGCCATGGAAAATCTTCGCCTGCAGCTGTTTGTTGACGCCAACTACATTGACAGCCAATGGCTTAGCGGGAGAGACAGCAGGCAACCGGAGGCAACTGACAACCAGGGCAGGAATGCTTTGGCTGGAGACAACCTGGTCAAAGCCATCAAACAACAACCGTCGTCTCAATCCCCGGACAGCTTCGACCGTTTTATGGTGGATATGGGCCTGTTACTGGAAAGTCAGGACAAAATCCGGCAGTTGCACCAGGCAGAGACTGAGTCGACAACCAGCAACCCAGTGGCTCGCCAACAGGAACAGCTGTGGGCAGCAGCCATGAAGTTTACCCGGGCCGAGATCAGCCGGACACTGGTTGCCGATCCGGACAGAGCCCATAATCAACAGGTGTTAACCGATATTCTGCAGCGGGAAAAAGGGCTGTTTATTGATGACGTCCAGCAAATCCACCTGAACCACGGAGGCCGATTTGACGGCGAAATCACCCGGGCAGAGGCGGGCCCGGATGTACTCTTCCTGCCATCGACCTTCCTGGATGTTATTCGCGACCCGGATGGTTACCGCTCAGGCCGCCCCAACAAGCCAGCAAAAGACCTGGCAACTTCAGCCGGACAAAGCCACGGGCCAATGGGACATCAGCCGGGCAACACGACGGCCAGTCTTGAGCAGCCAGACACCGGTCGTCAAACCTCCGGCGATACTGCCGCAAACACCCACACCGGGAATTATCGATTGTCAGCGACCACCATCAAACAGTTTGTGGACAAGGCCCTCCACAATCAGTCACGATTCAACCAGGGCATTGCCGGGACCTACCACCAGGCACTGGCACAGATACGCCAATTGGCAGGCCCGGACACAAACCCCGGCAGTATTAAGAAACGCATCATTCTGGGTGATACGCTGAACCGGCTTAACAACCAGTTCAGCGACAGTTTTCGCCGTATTTTCCAATCTGGCGACCAGTCTATGAACACCCTGTCCTCACTTTCAGATGATGACACTCAGCCAATTGTTACCGGTAAAGCCCTTATCCGTGCCCAGTTGACCGATAAATTTATCGACATGTACGCCACTCTTAACGATGTTCGTCGACAGCTGTTTTTTGCTGCTGGCTATAGCGACAAGCAGACAATGAGCGCAGAGGACATACGACAGCTGGCAAGTGGCACCGATGATCGCACGGGCAGAAATCCATCGGCTTCAACCCACCTGATCAAGGTGCTGTTGCAACAGCCGACGGCATCCGATCCTGATGACTTTGACCTGTTTATGACCGACCTCACGCTGGCGCTGGAAGGTCGGGATGAGCGCAGCCAACTGCAACAGGCTGAAACAGAGTCAGGAACCGACAGTCCGGTGTTACAGGCGCGTGAAAGCCTCTGGTCAGCGGCCATGAATACTAACTCCAGCCGACACGTCGATAGCGATCTGCTGGCCAAACCGCAGAGCTCAGACAATCAACCGTTACTGGACACTGTCTTGCGGCAGGAGAAAGAGCTGTTCATTGATGACCTGCAAAAAACCTATCTGCGCAACCATGGTCATGGTGCCGATGAAGTCGCCCCTGGTGAAGCCGGTCAGGATGTACTTTACCTGCCGTCTACCTTTATGGATGTAATCAAAGATCCGGATGGCTATCGTGCTGAGCTGCCAAAACCGGTAAATCTGCAGCCAGCAAGCAGCAGGAACCAGAGTCACCCCAGAAAGCGCCGGGATCTCTCCGGGCAGCCCACCATCTCAGGGGCAAGCCAGCATAAAGGTATGCTGGCAGGCGCTGTGCAAACTCTGGGTCAGCTGGCTGGCTATCTGAATCCGCTGTCACTCCGGGGCAGTGCACCACCGGCAATTAACGGCAATCTCCAACAAAGCAGCAACGCCATCCTGACCCCGGCAAACTACCCGGTTGCCGGTACACTGATGCTGGCCAATCTGCTGGCCGCCAAAGTCAGTGGCCGCCCGCTATTGCCTCAGCACCAAGGGGTTGCAGCAGATAACAGCCAGAGCGCCAGGCTGATTGGACAACGACTGAACGCCACAAACCCGATTGACCATCTGCCAGCAAAAACCGTTCCCCTGACCAGAGAGCTGGCCAGCGGCAACTATGATAAAGCTCAATCCGGCTTTATGAAGCTGCCACTGTCTGAACAGCTGGAGCTGCTGGTATTGCTGGACAAACAGCCGGATCACCTGGGCCAGGATTCTTGTTCCGGACCGCTGCGGCAATTACAGGCCGATGCTCGCAGCCTGGCGGCAGCCAACACTGGTGAAATTGGCACCCGGACACCTGACTGGCAAAGCTTCAGGCTGAGCCAGAGAGCCTGGCAACTGTTTACCCACTTGCACGACACCAGGGTGGAAGCCTTGGGTGAAGCGATCAACCAACAGAAAATTACCAAACGAATTATCCGCGAAGGGATTGAGCAAAACCAGGAGAATGCCCACTATCTTGGTCAACTGGTGGTGCAGTTGCTGCCGCACCGGACCAGCGCCAGCGAACAGGCCAACCTGATGGCAACCGGCACCGAGTCCATGCCGACCGTGGCCGGGCTGCACCGGTTTACGACTAAGGGTATTACCGACATACTCAGCAGCTACCGCACCATCAAGTCGCTGGTCAGCGAACACTTCCCACAGCTGTTTGGCAACACGGTCAATGATCCCCAACTGCAAAATGAATTAATCGCCCAGATAGCACGAACCAGTCTGCAGGAATTACGGGGCAAAACCACAGCTGATGGCTGGCAACAGGTGGTCAGGGACAATATGCTGGCAGAGTTCGAGGAGTGGCTTTGAGCCAGGTACCCATGACCGACATAGTGATCGTGAGACCTGGTATTTACTGGACAACACAATACTTTCTGTTGCTCCCTTCCTTGCCAGGCATTGATCAGGAACTGCTGGCAGTAGGTATTGCCCTTCTCGGCAGCGATGTGCAGCGGGGGCATCATCTGCTGCCCGGGTGGCGTTCAGATCCGCCCCCTGCCTGATCAGAAGCTCGACGATCTCCTTGTATCCGTTCTTTCATGCCAACATCAAAGCAATGTAACCATCATTCTTTTTTGTGTCTTGTCTGCTGGCTAAAACTCACGCTTCATCAGCTCTGCCTCTACCAGCTCCTTAATTTCACCATGACACGCTTCAGGGGCTAACGCTATTAAAGACTGTTCAATATCAGCACCGTGTTCAATAAGACGTTTAACAACGTCAATATGCCCGGCTTTGATCGCCATCTGTATCGGGGTTTCGCCCTCGTCCGTTTTATGATTGATTTGGACATCAGCCCGGGTGAGTAATTTTTCCACTATTTCAGCGTGACCATAATAACAGGCACTGTGTTTTGATCCCTGATTTCAAATCCTTCAGGAGTCACCTTCAGAGATAGGAGATGCCTGCCGGTATTGAGATGAAAAAGGCGGCTGCCCTGTGCCGGAGTCGTTTTTGCAATCTTGTTTAATAATAGGCACAAACCGGGTTCGGTAAGCCCAATCGGGTATGCGGGAGTTGAGTGTAATATCGGAGTATTGCTATCAGCAGCTGAGGCAATCCATTGCGCCGTCTGCTCTGTATTTTGATCAGGCACTACTGTGTGCAACGTGGTGTTTTGCGGCACCTGAAAAGCCAGCAGTGATTCACAAAAAGGCCGCAGTTTTAATAAAAAAAGTGTCTGATGATCTTGCGTAGCAGGATCGTCTTTAAACATCTGCTGCGCAACTACAATGGCATCAGCCAGATGAGCGTAGTACTTATTCCAGCATACCCAGCCCAATGCCGGATCCTGGCTTAGGGTGCCCAATAGTTCATCATATTCCTCCGGACACCCCATCTGCTCGTATAGCACGTAGCTTGATGCAAGACCAAAGCAACAGCCTTTACTGAAATTATAAAGTCTTGCCTTATCCGTACCATCAAACCGGGTTGATAGTGACATCAGGTTCTTAAGCAAAAACGGATATCTTCTCTGCGGCTCTGATTTTGATTGCTCAATTTTCTGCTTTCTGGTTGACAGAAACTCTCCATAAGTAATCAGGTGGGTCAACGGCCTGAATATAATTCGCTCAGCCAGACTGCGTAAAAAAGTTGTTGATTGAGCGATTGCTGCAGACTGCCTGTGTAGAACGGTTTGACCACCGGTATTATTGACCTGCCGGTGTTTAAATCGCCCTGAATGCAGGTCCTGCTGCGGGAGTATCTGATCACACTGGACCCGATCAGTCGGCGGGAGTGGCTCTGTTTTCATAGACCTTCCTGAGTCACAACATGACCGGTCGCAAAATTTCGCTTCATTCCTCCGAGTGGTCACTGGTTGCTGGCCGCGATGGTTCCATCAGGATGCGATCACGAACTGACTTGTCCAGGCCTTGCAGCGCAGCGATAGAGGATGCCCAGAGTTTATTGGCAACCCCGCCCAGTACCCAGGCATAAAGCACCTGGGCCGCCAATACCGAAGGGGTCTGTTTGACCATGATTTTCTGGAAAATATCTTTATGGGACAAGCCCAGTGCCCGTGCGTTAGCGTGGGTTTTCAGAAAATTATTCAGCACCCCGACAACTCCGCCCAGACTTGTCTGGATCACCGTCATTTGTGCCAGGGATATCTCTCCGGCCTGATGACGGGCAATCAGATGGCGATCATTGCGATCCAGACTAAACATCAGGAAAGTACTGAGAAAATTGCTGGCACTGCCACGCACAGGGTGTGCCAGCAACCCTTGCAGGAAGTGCTGAGGTCCCACCGCTGATGTATTCTGCCGGACCTGTCGGTAGACCTGCATGGAGGTCATGGGCTGACTGGCACAGGTCATCATGGCCGACGAGGCCGCATCCACCAGCAGGGTTAACTTTTCCTGTGGCTGTTTTGTTGAAGGAATATCAGTCTCATTGATGTTTGCCAGCCTCTTGATGGCCTGCTCACTGGCCAAACGGGCTGTGTCAGCGATGAGATAACGAATGCCGGTACGACCCAGGGCAGGCAGCCACCCCCGTGACGAAAACATAAGGCGCAGCTCAGGCCGTTTTCCATCGTATTGTGACTGCATCAATGGCCTGGCCAGAGAGGTGGTGATTGGCGTATTCATCAAGGCAGGTAATAACATGCTGTTGCCTGCCCAGGCCGTCAGTGTGGTCAGCCGGTATCCCCAGGACAAGACCTGAACCTGCTTTTCTGCCGGTTGAATGTCCGCTTTTTTTGGGTGCTCTGCAAGGGTTGACGATGAAGAGGTCGCAGACGGTGATACAGGCATATTTTGACCTCCGGACAGGATATTTACGTTATAGTTGGATTTTCGGCTGGTGTCATGAAATTAAAATACTATTCTTATTACTCATTTATTGTTTCACCAGAACAACAACGCAATAAAAAACCATGCTTGCATCTGCACAATACTTTCAACCCCCGGGCACAAAACCTTCCTCATTGCCGGCACCTGATCATTGTAACCAGGCTGACAATTCAACAATTAAACGGATAGAAAAACACACTCAATATGACTGGGCAAAAACACTCACAAAGTCTATATTCCAAAGATTTATCAAACATGCACAGGCAGCACGATTTATTTCCATGGACTTATTACAATGGGAGTCATTAAAAGAAATCAGTACAATTTTAACCATCTGGGATACTCTGAAAAAACACATTCCCCACAGCCCTGATGATAAATTGATCGCTTTAGATGTGGGTGCGGGTCCAAAACCAAAACTGGGGGCATGGATAGCTTTAAATACTGACTGGCCAGTACTGTCCATTGACCCGGTATTACAAACACCTAAATCAGTACTGCCTGACAATCTGACGCTGATTGCCAAGCCTGTCGAAGAGGTCAATCTACCGAAAAAATATGATCTGTCAGAATATCATGTGATTGTTTTAATGATGCATGCCCATGTTTCAACGGATCAGGCATGCCTGCCAGTCAAGACTTGTAAACAGCTCTCATTGATCACTATTCCATGCTGCGAGTTTACTTCCAGACAGAACGACATTCATAACGTCCCCTTTGATTTTGAACTTGAAGCCAGAGATATGTTATCCGCCGGTGGCACTGTGCGGGTATGGTGTTCCAAATCCTTTCCTCTCATTCCGACTCGACCATTGCAGAAAGATAAATGTATTGGCATTGAAGATGTGAACGAAGTCCATCCGCTATACGCAGAAAAAAACGTTCAGCATATTAAAGTGGATACTGCCAATATATATTCTGAGTATGACGGCACTATTGAACATATTGATCATTTTATAAATCACTGGCAAAAATCACTACGCTATTCCCGACATCTAATGTCTGAAGATGTATATAGCAGACCCTGGTTATTCAAGAAAAATAATATGATTAGCTGGTTATCCCGAGCCATTCATATTGAGGGAATTGCAAAAAAAATATTGCCTGATAAATACGCTGACAGAAAGACTCAGGAGAGTGTATCAGTCGTTATTGTCGAAGCAGGAAGAAACCCCCGTTTTGGCGCATGGCTGTCCGGCAAACTGAAGAAAAAAATCATATCTATATGCAAACCCTCTGATAACAAGCAACTTTCACCTCACTGGAAGGTGGGTGTTAATCTTGAAATATGCAGCCTTGATGATCTGGATATTCAGAAAAAAAACTATGTAGTTATCGTTGTCAGTGACGAGTTTACGCCGGATGGGATTGTGCCTTTATTTCATCAGGCAAATCGACTGTCAATGATTTTTAATACCAGCTACCCATGTCATCGTCGTGGACAGATCAAACCAGATGAAAGCCAACTGATCTGGGACGTCATATCACCACTCAGAAGGTTTCATATCTGGCACTCAGTGCTTTTACCAGGCGAAACCTGAAGAGCTCCCGGTATTGGAACTATTCCCTTTTCGAGTGGTCATATATTGCACAATAATTCAAACTGTTGCTGAGTATCGATATGATCCATTCAAAATTAGCCCCATTCCCTCCCCTTGTTCATTTCAAAGATGTACTGAAAGCGAACAGTGAAACAGAAAAAAAGGTTAGCGCCGGTCTGTCTGTCACCCCCCCCGATATTGAGTACCAGCCTGCAAATTACCCAAAAAAAATCAGAGAATACAAGAACATTGAAAGCATCACCGCCCCCTTGCCAACCAATAATTCTGACAAGTTATTTGCTTGCATTGTGGAAAAAATGAATGAATTGATTAACAAGGATGCTACTGAATTGATTGATTATCTGAACAATGCCGACACGGTCGAAAAAATCAAATCACTGAATGCCGAAGAAACATCAAAGCTCACCTGGATACTGTTTAATGGCCTTAACCGCCCTGACCTCCAATCAGCTTTAGCCAGTCAAACCGGCCAATACCTGGTTTCCCGACCAACATCAGACCAGTTTATGGTGGGCTTCACAGGCTGCCTTATTGAAGATAGCGGGCTATTGAAGCAAGCAGAGCGTGCAGGCGAAAACGTCTGGCTGGATGTCTTTCGCGCTCAGAATGCATCACATCTGCCAGAAAGCTCTACCAGAAACTTATCGTTTCCTGTGGCCAGTGAAAATGAGGAGTACTTTGGGCTTGTTGATGGCAATGCAACAAAAAATATTGCCGAATCCTGCCCAATCTGCCGGATTCCACAGACGGATCCCGGTGAGCACAATAAAATTTTCCACCCGAACAATCTGATGGCATTTGGGCCCGATCACCAACTCACCACACTGATTTATGCACAGGACTTTTTAGCGTTCATGGCTGGCGACCAGTTAACTGCCGGGGAAAAAGATCGCCTGTTTCCACCGGTTCTGTGTCGCCTGTTTAATGAAAATGGCATCAATTACTCTGCCTTCAGTGAGAGTGCCCTGATTTTACCGGAAGCATTTCTCAGCCCTGCGCTATGCCAGGATATCGATAATTTACGAAACTCTGTCGTCCAATATATTGCTGAACACATATTCAATGATGTTGACACTCCTGAGAAACTTATAGCGCTTACCAGGTGTTGCCGTTCGATGATAGAGTTCAGTACTCAAATACCGGTACTTGCCAGGGTTGGTGCTGAGATAGAAGCATTACTTCAAGCGCAAAATACCCCAAAACCCAATGGCACCGTAGCGGATCGTTACTATGTCCAGAAATTTCCTGCTGCTATTCGATGGGAATCTATCCGTAGCGATGAACTCGACACTCCCAAACGTCTGCTCGCCCTGAATATGTCGCAACATCTCAATACCTACTCTTTCCTTGCTGGCAATAATGGCACGAACCATGAACAGCGCTTTTTCCAACGGGAACAAATGCAGGGCATCGTTCGCAAAGCCATGAACAAAGTCTGTGCAGACAGTGGTAGTGATTTACGCCCGGGCTCAGCGCCCATTTTTATTGGTTTTATTCCGCCGGACATTGCCAACGCTATTGCCAGACAGCACGGTTTTCTTGACAGCAACTGGGCCGGTAATTTTTTACACGGCAAATATTCTCACCCATTGGCCCTCACCTGCCTGGCCAATCTCGCTAACCTGGATCAGACCCTGTTGAAAACCATCGTAGATAAGAATTTTTGGTCCATCATTCTCGATCAAAACCCATACAATCTCATTGATATAGAACCTGCATTCCCGGACTTACCATTTTTACGTGTTAACCACAGGGCAGCAGTCGCTAACTTTGCTACTTCACCTTTTAAGCATCAACAATTACTCACCACCGGGCAGCTCTCGGTCAACCTGGAAGACATAGCCAAAGTGATTTCAATTCACCCTGTCGAAGCACAGGGTGAATTACTGCAAGCACTTACCCGGCGTATGGGGATGGAAGACACGTTAACATTGGATAAGCTGCAACAGATAACCGAAAATATCCGGGTTCTTGAAATGGTGTTGTCAACCAAACACTTGAATTCAATGGAGGCGATGTACAAGGTAGATACAGATTCCAAAGATTTACCAGGGCACTGGAGGATCGAAAGTCCTGAAGGATACCAAATTGGTAATATAACGCCCTCTGGTACTCAATTTGCAAGAATAAAAGCAACAAAATATTTCCATAAAGATGGCTATCAGATTAAAGGAATCATCAAAACTGATAAGAACAACATGTGTGATAAGAAGCTCAAATTGTTGGATATAACGAATGAGGAGAAGATTGAAAAATGTCACGCCTTTATCGTCTTTCCACCGGACTGTAAATACCAACAAAGTGAATTGAATAAAATGTAACTACATTTGATAACAAGACGATCAGGGCAGGCACTTTTCTAAGGTCCTGCCAATTTGAACATATTTGCGGTGGTTTAAAGGGCCAACACGCCAACGCCAATAAATATCACCACCAGCCAGAAAACAGAAATCTTCAATACACGAAGCAGGAAACAGCCAATCAGAACCAGAGCCATCGCCATTGCCGAATGAACCGCAGAGGTAAATACCGGCGAGTAAAGCGCAGACAGCAGCAGCCCGACAACAGCAGCGTTAATACCGGCAATCGCCCCGGCAATCCGGGCCCGTGCGGCCAGAGCCTGCCAGGCAGGAAGGACACCAATCACCAGCAGAAAACCGGGCAGGAAAATAGCCAGCGTCGCGGCAATAGCTCCCAGAACCGGAGTCGACCCGGAAGCAAAATATCCGAGATACGTAGCCAGGGTAAACATCGGGCCAGGTACCGCCTGGGCTGCGGCATAGCCGGTCAGGAAGGTATCGGTGCTGATCATGCCTTCCGTTGTGCTCTGCAGCAATGGCAGAACCACATGGCCACCGCCAAACACCATACTGCCCGCCTGATAGAAGTCACTGATCACGGCTGCCAGGGGGGAATAATCAGCCAGCAAAGGCAGGCCAAACAGCAAAATGGCAAACAGAATAAGTGGCCAGAAAACAAAGCGACACCTGATCTGACTGTCGTCATTACCCGGTAACCAGCGATAACCAATCAGAGCGGCTGCAATCAGACTAGCCATCTGAACCAGTATGCCAGGAAACACCAGCAACAGGGCGGCACTGAAAATACACAAACTAATAGTCAACTGACTTTTACAGAAAGACCGGAACATCTGCACAGTGGCATCCGCCACCACAACAACGGCCAGCAATTTCAAACCGGCAATCATCCCCTGATACCAGTCAGCAGACAGGAACAGCTGACTGCTCATGGCTACCACCAGCAGAATCGCAAAAGACGGTAAGGTAAAACCGGCAAACGCTGCAATGCCGCCGGGCAATCCTGCCTTCCGGTAGCCCAGGGCAAAGCCGATCTGGCTGGAACCGGGGCCTGGCAGGAACTGACTGAGAGCAATCAGTTGAGCATATTCAACATCGGTTAACCACTGGCGTTTTTCAACGAAGGTATTACGAAAATATCCGATATGGGCAGCCGGGCCGCCAAAGCTGGTCCAGCCCAGCAAGAAAAACCGCCAGAAAATAGTGAATAACTTAGCCACAGGCAACTTACCAGAATATTAATAATGTTATTAGCCGATGATAAACAGCTGTTGTTTATTATGTATATTGATTCTTTTGCCTGATCAAAAGCAATACCATTAATTATTCTGGCCCTGATTTTCGGCTATGCCTGTGCCTGGGTCGGGCATTTCTTTTTTGAGCACAACAAACCCGCCACCTTTAAATACCCTGTTTACAGTTTTCTGGGCGACTGGGTCATGCTTAAAGACTTTCTGATCGGGTGCTTTCGCAAAGGTTAACCCGGATATTGAATTTTCGGGCGAATATTGTGTCTGACCCAACACTCTTGTCAGCGTCAAGCGACCAATTATGCAGCCCAATACCTTATCATCTCAAGGGATGGCCAGTTTTGTGGAAGGCCAGTCATCCAACACTGGCAAACCAGAGGATAGCCCGCACCAGGGTGTGGCCTACGCCCGTAACGTCGTTGCTGCTCACAGTCGTTTACCCGGTCTCGCCCACCCGGGGCATGGCAGCGAACATGCCGTTACCGGAGAGCGACCCGCAGATGATGAAGACACACCGCCAGACACCGGCTTAATCGCCCGGGTAATAACAGAAACCGAGGCGTTATCAGTCCGGAATGAGTCGCTCCCTAATTGCGGCATCAGGGTTGTCACCGCTGGCAGTTATCCATCCGCTATGGCCAGTAAACCAATTGGCAAGCCGGTGATCTGTGACGATTCTGACCTCCCTTGTGGACACACCTACCAGCCATATTTCTGGATATCCCGTTGGGCCCATCGTCTGCTGGCTCCCACTATTGGGCAGCATGCAGGTATTCAGCGTTGGGTCATTGAACAGCTGCAGATGTCAGAGGCCGAGGTCCAGCAAGACTTTCTGGCGCGGTTTGAACACCGGCTGGTTGATTATGGTTTTACCTGTCCTGACAGCTCTGGCAGGCCAGAAAAAAATTACGGTGTATTTGCCAGCACGCCCTTAGAAGAAGGGGAGTTGCTTGGGATCTATTCCGGTTCTGGCAATTTCACGGTCCCCGTCTGTATTGCCACCAGGAGAGTTGCTGCCGGGCAGGAGCTATTGCTGGATTACTGTGTCGATCCTGATGCCGAACAACAAGCGATACTGACGTTGACCGCAGCTGAGGAAAGGGCAATTCATAACAGTAATCTGCAGAACCAGCTTGGCATGGCCTGTCTGGTCAATAGCGCTGTGCCGGGCGAAACGCCTATATCACCGTTTGTTGCCGCACCGGCTTATTATGTGTCGGAAGAAATTCGGAAAAACGGTCGGCGGGCAAGTCGCAAAAAACATCAGTCCCGGGGCATTGAATTTTCGGGCGAATATTGTGTCTGATTCAACACTCTTGTCAGCTTCAGGTGACCAATTATGCAGCCCAATACCTTATCATCTCAAGGGATGTCCAGTTTTGTGGAAGGACAGTCATCCAACACCGCTAAACCAGAAGATAGCCAGCACCAGGGTGTGGCCTACGCCCGTAACGTCGTTGCTGCTCACAGTCATTTACCCGGTCTCGCCCACCCGGGGCATGGCAGCGAACATACCGTTACCGGGGAGCAACCCGCAGATGATGCAGATACACCGCCAGACACCGGCTTAATCGCCCGGGTAATAACAGAAACAGAAGTTTTGTCAGCCCCGAATGAGCCGTTACCCCATGGCGGTATTAAGGTTATCACCGCTGGCCGTTATCGACCCGATGCGCTCAGCAAACCGATTGGCAAGACTATGGTCTGTGACGATTCTGATCTTCCTTGCGGGCACACCTACCAGCCATATGTCTGGCTATCCCCTTTTGCCCACCGTCTGCTAACTCCCACTATTGGGCAGTATGCAGTTATTCAGCATTGGGTCATTGATCAGCTGCGAATGTCAGAGGCTGAGGCCCGGCAAGACTTTCTGGCGCGGTTTGAACACCGTCTGGTTGATTATGGTTTTACCGGCCCTGACGCCTCTGGCGGGGCAGAAAAAAATTACGGCGTATTTTCCAAAACTAAAGTACCAAAAGGGGAGTTGCTCGGGATCTATTCGGGTATCGGATATGTACTCAACAAACCATCGTGGGCTAAGAAAAATCACAATTGGAAACTTGAATATTTGCATCAGAAGTTTACTGACGATATGCCAGATTTCATGAGTTACTGCCGAACCATGATGGCCGGTCTCAGGGGTAAAGAGCAAACGCAGCGCACGCTGTCGAAATACACTCAGGAAGGGGCGGTTAACGACCCCTTGAGTATGGTCGCCATTTTGCCGGACAACGAGCGTTATACGCCTTTTCACTTTGTGAATTCCGCCAACAGGACCGAAGATGTCAATACGTCTGTGGAGTTTATCGCTATCACAACCGGTTTTGGCAATTTTACGATCCCCGTCTCTATTGCCGTCAAGGGCATTGCGGCCGGACAGGAGTTATTGATGGATTACTACGTCGACCCTGATGCCCACAAACAATCGTGCCTGACGGGGACCGCAGCTGAGGAAAAAGCACGTTATAACAAGATTTTGCAAAGCCGTCTTGGCATAGTCAGAAAACTCAGTGATGATGTGCCCGGCAAAACGCCGATATCACCGTTTGTTGCCGCACCGGCTTATTATGTGTCGGAAGAAATCCGGAAACACAATCAGCGGTCAAGTCGCAAAAGAACATCACTCCCGCGACATTGACGTATTTCGCGATTGAGGTCGTGTGGGTGTGCTGACCCAATGGCACTGACTTAAGGGTGAAAGCCTTGTCATACGTGGGCTTTTAGGCACCCGGCGATTGGAACCACAAAGCACACAAAGAGCACAAAGGAAAAGAAAAGCTCTTCTTAGTGCTCTTTGTGTGCTTTGTGGTTCCAATTCAAATCTCTAAACCCGTATCAATCCCCATGTTTGCTGGGCTTTTAAGCTTAAGTCAGTGCCATTGGTGTGCTGACCTTGTTTTTTCGATAGTCCCTGGACGAGACTTTTCCTGCAGGTGCAGCACCCGCAACCACCTGTCGCTCACTTACGTCAGGCGTTGTATTTCAAGCGGTAACTATCAGCAACCATTCCCCTATCCGCCCCCCCTGGCCACATCACTGCCTCACCTCGAACACCGAATTCGGTAATCACCTCGTTGACGATAAGAATCATTTTCAGTTCAATGGTCGGTTATAAATTAGCACAATAGAACCAAATTAAATTCATCGCGCTTTCTTCCTCAGCATGCCAATATCTTCCTTAACAAGAAGTCGCAGCAGGCAACGCAGAAAGCGATATGAAAAGTGTTAAGCGCCCAGATTTCACCCAAAAGGCCGTTCATTGAAACTACTCTGGAAACTCCGGTTTATTCTGAAGGACTACTGGCAGCAATACCTGCTGGCCTTTATCTGTCTGCAAATTGTCTCTGCCCTGAACCTGTTGCCACCCTGGCTGATTGGCCATGTGATTGACAGTATAAAGGACAACAGCCTTACCAACCGGGAACTGGCCGGTTATGTTGCCGGGATACTGATTACGGGCATCGTCGTCTATGGCTTCCGATATATCTGGAGAGCCAAACTGTACGGTGCTTCCATTGAGCTGATCCGTCAGCAGCGCAGCCGGTTGTTTGCCCATTTCACCCGGCTCTCTCCGGAGTTTTATCAGCACCATACCACCGGTGACCTGATGGCCCATGCCACCAATGACCTCAATGCGGTTGAGGAGAGCGTTGGGGTCGGGATCATGACCCTGGTGGACTCCCTGATCGCCGGCTTTACCGTCCTGTTCGCCATGATATTCCTCGTCAGTGGTCAACTGACCCTGCTGGCGATGCTGCCTTTCCCGGTACTGGTCTGGGCGACCAAACGCTACGGTGTGGCATTGTACTCACGCTTTGGTCGCTCTCAGGCTGCTTTTTCCAATCTGAACGAAGAAACCCGTGAATCCATCACCGGTATTCGTGCGGTCAAAGCACACCAGTTGACCGAACGACAAACCCGGCGCTTTGAACAGCTGTCCATGGAGGCAGTGGCAGCGAACAGCAGCGTTGCCAGGGTCGATGCCCTGTTTGGCCCAAGTATCAGCCTGTTTTTCGGTCTCTCTTTTGTGCTGGCCCTGGTGGGTGGTGCCTGGCTGATCAGCCATGGACAGATGACGGTAGGCCTGTTAACCAGTTTCACCCTCTACCTTAGCCAGATGCTCGGCCCCATGCTGCAATTTGGCTGGCAGTTCAATGTCTTCCAGCGCGGCAGTGCTTCCTGGGGGCGTCTGGAAAAACTGCTGTCCCGCCAGCCAAAAGTGAGTAATGCTCCGGATGCACGACAGGCTCCGGACGACACCAGTCTTTCGATAAACATCCGGTCTTTTGGTTACGACTCCGTTGCTGACCAGAAGCCGGTACTCCAGGGTATCTCTGCCGAGATACCCGCAGGCGCATTTATCGGGATTACCGGTCGTACCGGCAGCGGTAAAAGTACCCTGCTCCGGCTGATCCTGCGTGAATTTGATCTGCCCGAAGGCTCCTCCATCCAAATGGGCAATATTCCACTGCCAAAGCTGAGTGTGGAATCCCTGCGGAAAAAACTGGCCTGGGTCCCCCAGGAGCCCATGCTGTTCTCCGGCACCATCACCGACAACATTCGCTTCTCCACACCGGATGCCAGCCAGCAAGCCGTCGAACAAGCCGCCAGACTGGCGGCTATCGATGACGAAATCATGGGCTTTAAGGATGGCTACAACACCTTGCTGGGTGAGAACGGCATCAACCTGTCCGGAGGCCAGAAACAACGTCTGGCACTGGCCAGGGCCCTGCTGGCTGACAGTGAAATATTGCTGCTGGACGATGCCTTCAGTGCCCTGGATATGAGAACTGAAGCCCGTATTCTGAAAAACCTGATGGCCATGAAAGGTAAGAAAACCATTATTCTGGTCACTCAGCGGCTACCCGAGCTGATTAAGGCAGACCATATTCTGGTACTGGATCGTGGTCGCATTATCGAGCAGGGCAACCATGAACAACTGCTCTCTAACGGTAAAGAAGCCACCGACCAGCCTGAACAGAATACGACCGAACACTGGTATGCAAAAATCTTCCGACAGCAGGCAAGAACCCTGCTGCAACCCCTGGAAGTGAAGCCCGATGCCGTGAACACACGGTCCGATGTTGCCTGAGGAATAATGCAGTGATCGCCAACGACGAGAAAAAAACATCAGGCTACCGGGGACTGGCCAGGCTGGTTCACTATGCCAAACCTTATCAATGGCCGTTTCTGGGTGCCTTTCTGATCCTGCTGCTGGCCACCAGCCTGGAAATGCTGGCACCGTGGCTGATGAAGATCATTCTGGATGAACATATCGCCCCCGGAGTGAATGATGCCCTTCATGACTATATGGGCCTTGCCATCATGGGTGCAGCCCTGTTTGGTACTTATCTGGGTTCAGCCATTTTACAATACATACAAAATGTGATGTTTCAGGAAAATGCCCTGAAGGTAGTGCACGACATTCGACGGATGCTATTCGCCCATGTGCTGAAGCTGCCCATGCACTATTTTGACAGCGAACCAACCGGCCGTCTGGTGTCCCGTATTACCAATGATTCGGAAGTACTGCGCCAGATGTTTGTGGGCGTTATTCCGGCGATTCTGCAGGCCTTTTTCCGGGTGGTGGGTATCTTTATTGCCATGGCTCTGCTGGATATCCGACTGATGTTGATGACGGCGCTGCTGATTCCCGTCATGCTGCTGGCGATTCACCTCTACCAGAAAATCAGCCACCCCGTCATTCACGGAGTTCGCAGCCAGCTGGCCAACATCAATACCCGTGTCAACGAATCCCTTAATGGCATGCGTATTATCCAGGCGATGGGACAGGAAGCGCATCTGCAACAGCAGTTTGACCGGGACAATGAACAATGGAGCCAGCTCAAGCAAAAGAACATCCATATCGACAGCCTGCTGCTGATGCCTTTCACGCACCTGCTCAATGGTATTGCCCTGGCAGTTGTGGTGGGCTGGTTTGGCTACCGGTCCGGATTTTCTCTGGTCGAAGTGGGTACGCTCTACGCCTTTATCAATTACCTTGGGCGATTCTTTGAACCTTTCCGACAGATCACCATGCAAATGAGCAGCCTGCAGCAATCTCTGGTGGCCTCGGAAAGACTGTTCCAGGTATTGAACGAAAAGACAGAAGACACTCACTATGGTCAGGGCGATAGTCAGAGCCCGGAGATTCATAGCGGTAAACTGGCATTCAATAACGTAACACTGTCTTATGACTCGAAAAACCTGGCGCTGGATAATGTCAGCTTCACCGTCGAGCCGGGGCAGTTTGTCGCCATTGTGGGTCACAGTGGCAGTGGTAAAAGCTCGGTAATCAACCTGTTGATGCGCTTCTATCAACACCAGGAAGGCCAGATTCTGATCGATAACCAGCCTTTGTCCACCCTGCCGGAAGACACATTGCGCCAGGGTTTGGGTCTGGTATTCCAGGAGCCTTATATTTTCAGTGGCACGATGGCCGAAAATATCAGCCTGAACCATCGCCAGATCACCGATGAACACATTCAGGCAGCGGCCAGAAAAGTGCATGCGGACCCGTTTATCCGGGGGCTGGAAGAAGGCTATGAACATAAGCCCGGACCCGGAGGCAAAGCACTGTCCACTGGTGAAAGGCAGCTATTGTCGTTTGCCAGGACCATTGCCCAGAATCCGAAAATTCTGCTGCTGGATGAAGCCACCGCCAATATCGATGGTGAGACAGAGCACCATATTAAAGAGGCGCTGATTACTCTGCGGGAAAACCGGACCACCATTGCCGTGGCTCACCGCCTGTCAACCATTCAGGATGCCGACCAGATTCTGGTGATGGATAAAGGCAAGATTGTTCAGCGTGGCACCCATGAACAGCTGCTGCAACAGGAAGGACACTATCGCGATCTTTACCTGGCACAGCAGACTGAAGAGCAGCTGGGCAGCACTGCGCAGTCAGGCCTGATGGTGACCGCAGCCAGCGCCTGATAACCCGGCCAAAAACAGGCAGTCATCACTCCCCCAGCTTCCCGGAAACAGAAAGTCCCTTAATGGCTGCTTGAGGGTATTCTCAACCAGGAGGCTGACCGAGAATAGCGCCCTTCCAGGCACCCCCGTAGCGAGGATGGCAGTTTTTCTATTTCTACACGAAAGTTTGAACTTTTCCGGTTTTTTGTAACCTAATTGCAAATGCACTATAAGGAGTAGACTGACCTATGAATTCTTCAGCAGCCCAATCCGAACTGTGCCAGTATTTAGGGGATATGATCTCGGAAGAAAGAGCATATGAAGATGAATGTCCCATCTGCGCCGAACCCTACTATGGGCGTCAAGTATCTCCCGTCATCGTGACTGAATGTAAGCATCGCTATCATTTGGACTGTTTCGCTAAAGCTATGCGTGCAATACCTATAACCTCTCGCTCGTCGTGTCCGAATTGTCGGCAATTTCCGTTACCGGTGGTACGAGAATCGGGTGCCTTGCTTCATGAAGACTCCCCCTATTGCGCAGATCTGCCATTTGAAGCCTGCAGAACTGGAGACGTGGAGACGTTACAAGAATTGTTGACGCAGGATAAAACCATTGCCCAAAAGAAGTACAGTTCTGAAATTTTAGGAATGACTTATTATTTACTGCACATCGCCGCCAAAAAGGGGCATCTCGCCTGCGTGCAAACCCTGATTAATGCTGGGGCAGATGTCAACGCCGCCCTGCCTAATGGCGCTACCCCTTTGTACCTTGCTGCCCAAGAGAACAAGAACAACATCCTGCAAGCCCTGCTCAATGAAGGGGCGGATCCCAACTTCTCTCCGATTTCGGATGGTTCCACCCCTTTGCACGCCGCTGTCTGGAAGAACAACATAGCCTGCTTGCAAACCCTGCTCAATAGCGGAGCTAATATCAACGCTGCCAAGACTTCAGGAGCCACCTCTTTGCACATGGCCGCCTACAATAACAGCGTAGACAGCTTGGAAACCCTGCTCAATGGCGGGGCTAATATCAAGGCTACCATGACTCCAGGATTGACCCCATTGAAAATCGCTGTCCTGCTGAACAATGAGCCCTGCCAGCAAGCCCTGATCACTGCCAAGGAGAAACTAAAGGCCGCTCAAAAAAAAGATGGGGAATATTTTAACATTACTAAAAAACTACGATAATCAGAATTATCCGGGTTTAACTACATCGTCAACGTCACTGCTTACCGGAGTAAGTCATACGCAAATCTTCTGTAGGGATTAACCAATTTGTCACAAACCTGTTTTTTGTCAGTGGCAGAGCCAGCCTCCTGACAGCCCCTTGCGTAACAACACGACAGAAGTTTAACAGCCACTGTTTTGCGGGCAAAAAAAAGCCCATCATCAAGATGGGCTTTTCTGATATGGCGCGCTCGGGAGGATTCGAACCTCCGACCGCCTGGTTCGTAGCCAGGTACTCTATCCAGCTGAGCTACGAGCGCGCTGCGTCAACGAGGGCGAATCATACTGAAATTCCTGCCGGAGTCAACAACAATCGTTCAACTCACTGGCAGAAAAGCTGACCTCGGCAAAGCAATTTAGAGAAAAACTCAGCAGCCCTGAGCAGACTGTCAAGGCTGTTTGTCACCATAGAGGAAATCATGCAACTCTCTAAACTGATGGCGAAGATCGCTCAACATAGTTTTGGAATGATCTTCAGCACATGAATGCCCATCTCGTTTTATTTCATCGTAGGCAAATCCAGTGGTTACCAGGCCGTAAATTCCAAAATTAATACCCTCAGCAATCAGCATGGTTGGGTTTACAAGCACCGGCAAAGAGGCCACGACCCCAGCCGCACCAACGATTTGACCAGGAAGCCAGCCAAGATTAGCACCCCGGTGGAAATCTTTGATGACGTATTCCTTCAGGGGCTTTGTTGACTTCTCGCACAGGCCCAGCTTTGCTCCTGCCGCTCTGGCCAGCTTGACAGAGCCACCTCTTACGGCACCGACAGCAGCACCACCGACACCAAATATGACCTCAGTACTTATGCTTAAGGACTCAAATAAAACGTAGGGAACAGCTATAAACAACTTGCATACAACTCGACCAAAGCATTTTGCCGCTCTTACCGATGCCTCTCCAGTTGAAGGGATGGGTGTTGTTGTTGCATTAGGACTGACAGGAACGGTTACAGAATCCATTTTATACTACCTCCATTAATTTTATTATTGTCCCTGCTGCAGGAATTAACTGCATTCGCGCAGGGAATCAATCGCACTCATTAAACGACTATTTTTTAGGGAATAAATTGCTCGGTTTGTAAGTAGTGTCCTCCTTTTTATCACCATAAAGGAAATCATGAAAATCTCTGTTCTGTTGGCGGATAGTTTTCAAGAAATTTTTGGTATTATCTTCCGTTTCTGAGTGTCCAGAGGATTTGATTTCCCGGTAGGCAACGACTCCATCTGCAATGCCGAATGCTCCAAAAATAACGCCACAAACACCCAGTGTGGCAGGATGCACAAGCAGAGGCATAGCGACCACCACCGCAGCCGCTCCAACGATTTGACCAGGAAGCATACCAACATTAGTACCCCGGTAGAAATCTTTGATGATGTATTCCATCAGGGGCTTTGTTGATTTCTCGCACAGGCCCAGCTTTGCTCCTGCTGCTTTGACCAGCTTGACAGTACCACCTCTAACGGCACCGACAGCACCACCACCGGCACCAAACAAGGCTTCAGTGCCTAAGCTAAAGGCTTGAAACACAAGATAAGGAACAGCTACGAACATCTTGCATACAGTTCGACCAAAGCATTTTGCAGCCCTGAACGATGCCTCTCCGGTTGAAGGTATCGGTGTTGTTGTTGCATCAGGACTGACAGGGACGGTTACAGAATCCATTTTATGTTACCTCCATTAATTTTATTATTGTCCCTGCTGCCGGAATTAACTGCATTCGCGCAGGGAATCAACTGCGTTCATTAAACGACTAATTTTTAGGGAATTATATCGTTAGGGTTGAAAGTACTGCCCTCATCCAGTTCACCATAAAGGAAATCATGAAAATTTCTGACCTGTTGACGGGTACCTTTCAATAAATTTTTGGAAAATTCTTCCGTATCCGAGTGTCCAGTGGCTTTGATTTCCTTGTAGGCAATGACACCTTCTGCAATGGCGTATGTGCCAAAAACAGCGGCACAAACACCAAGTGTGATGGGGTGCGCAAGCAGCAGTAAATTGGACGCCACCACAGCTGCTCCAATGATTTGACCGGGAAGCCAGCCAACATTAGCACCCCGATGGAAGTCTTTGATGATGTATTCCTTTAGAGGCTTTGTTGACCTCTCGCACAGGCCAAGCTTTGCTCCTGCCGCTCTGGCCAGCTTGACAGTGCCACCTCTTACGGCACCGACAACAGCGCCACCGGCACCAAATATGTGTTCAGTGCCTAAGCTAAAAGCGTGATACAAAACATAAGGAACGACGATGGCCATCTTGCATACAATTCGACCAAAGCATTTTACAGCTCTGACCGTTGCCTCACGAGTGGAAGGGATAGGGTTTATTGTTTGATCAAGACTGTCAGGAACACTTACAGCATCCATAATACGCTACCTCCATGAGCTTTATTAGGAATTGGATTACCAGTTAACAATTTGTCTTGCCATAAATCACTAACAGGTTAGTCAGATACGATAACAGTCAACAATGACGGCCCAGTGAGGTAAACCGCGTCATCATCGGCAATTCTTTACCCACATCAATAATGTTGTTTTCCTGCTCCGAATAGCATCAATCAAGGTCAACTGCTGCGATACACTCCAATTGTTTAACAACGGATGTCACGGCTTTTGGCTTCGCAAGGCTTGTGGTGGCAGTCCAAAGGTGCGTAAAAAAGCTCTTCTCATATGATTACGATCACTAAAGCCGGTTTGTCTTGCCACCTCTTCTACGGAATGCTGGCTTTGTTCGAGTATTGAGCGTGCGGTTTCAACACGGATGCTTTGTACAGCTTTAGCCGGTGTTTGGCCGGTTTCCTGGTAAAAACTGCGACTGAACTGCCGTGGGCTCAGGTGAGCAACAGCGGCTAACATTTCTACATTAAGATCTTTGGGCAAATTTTCACGGATATAGGAGATCACTTTCTGCATGCGATCCGATTCGGGGGACATTTCCAGCAAGTTAGAATATTGCGATTGGCCGCCTGTGCGACGATGGTAAACCACGAGTTTACGAGCGACATTTTTTGCCAGTTCAACGCCATGATCATCTTCCAGCAGTTGTAACGACAAATCGATACCTGCCGTCATTCCGGCCGACGTCCAAAACGCCCCGTCTTTAACGAATATTTTGTCTGCATCAACCTTGATCTGAGGATATTGTCGGCCCAGCTCAGCGGCACTGTGCCAGTGCGTGGTAACCTGACGACCATTAAGCAGCCCGGCTTCTGCCAATAAAAAAGTCCCCGTACAAATCGCTACGATACGGCGATAGCGTTCAGGTGCATCCCGGATAAATTCTATTAATTGGCTGGGTGTGGGATGCGGATGCTCACCGCCTCCCACGATGAGAGTGTTGCCCCCGTGTTGGTGCAGGCTGCCACTATGCACGTTCATACCAGATGATGTGTTTACCGGGCCGCCATTGAGAGAAATAAACTCGACGTCGTATAGCATCGCTCTTTTGACCTGGTTGGCAGTCTCAAAAACCGACGTGGCGGCCAGGGCCATGACAGAGTAGCCCGGATAAAGTAAAAAACTGATACGTCGCATATCGCTCCCCAATACGTCTTAAATTGACGCATATATGACATTTAAGACACTCCAGATCAGGATATACTTACATTGTCTAACAAATCAAATAAACACAGGTGATAAGTTATGAGTACATTGGGAACAGCGTTAGTAACCGGTGCATCAACAGGTATTGGTGCTATTTATGCCGACCGCCTTGCCAAGCGCGGTTATGACTTGATTCTTGTGGCGCGCAATGAGCAGCGGTTGCAGGGGGTAGCAGAAACTATCCGTGGAGAAACTGGCAGAAAGGTTACCGTGTTGCCTGCAGATCTGAACAATGCCAGTGACCTTGCCAGGGTAGAAGCGGTACTTCGTGACGATAGCAGCATCACAATGTTGATCAACAATGCTGGCGTAGGCTCAGTCGCCTCTGCCCTGAATGCCGATATCGACAAGATGGAGGCGATGATCGGACTGAACATTACCGCTTTAACACGCCTGAGTTACACGGCGGCTCCAGCTTTTGCTGAGCGCGGCACTGGCACCATTATCAATATTGCCTCAGTTGTTGGTATCGCAGCAGAGATCCTGAACGGCGTTTATAGCGCTTCCAAAGCCTACGTGATTGCCTTTGGTCATTCGCTGCAAAATGATCTGGCGGCTAAAGGCGTACGAATCCAGTCGGTACTTCCCGGTGCAACCGCCACCGAGTTCTGGGATGTGGCAGGTTATTCAGCACAAAAAGAGTCAGCCATTACCATGTCAGCAGAAGATGCAGTAGACGCTGCTCTGGCTGGCCTGGACAGCGGCGAGTTAGTCACCATCCCCGGTTTGCACGAAGGTGAAGCCTGGGATCGCTGGGAAGCCGACCGCCGAAATCTGTCGCTTAAGTTGGCGAATGCCAAACCGGCCCCACGTTACAATATTGCCTGAAAGCGGCCTAACAAACGAACGACAGACTCTGTACAGAAGGCACATCCATGACCAACCAGATTTCCAAGGGTAGCGCACTGATCCTGGGTGTTGGTGCTTACAAAGGGCTGGGAGCAGCCATCGCCCGCCGTTTTGCCAAAGAAGGCCACCCGGTTCTCATTGCTGGTAGAACAGAAGCAAAGCTGCAAACAACCATAGAGCAACTTAGCCAGGAAGGTTTGCAGGTTGCCTGCGCCGTAGGCGACGCTACCAAACCGGAAGATGTAGCACGTTTTATTTCCGAGGCCGAAAAGCTGGCTCCACTGCAAATCGCCGTGCAAAACGCGGGAGAGAACACACCCTCTCCGTTTCTTGAGACACCGGCTGAGCGTTTTATCGAGCACTGGCAAGTGCATACGCTCTCTGCCTTTTATCTGGCACAGGCCGCCTTGCCCAGGATGCTGGAACATGGTGGAGGAAGCTTATTTTTTACCGGAGCCAGCGGCTCACTGAGAGGAAAGGCAAACTTTGCTCCTTTCGCGTCGGCGAAAGCGGGCCTGCGAATGCTGGCACAAAGCCTTGCCCGTGAATTTGGTCCCAAGGGCATTCATGTCGCATCAATCATCGTGGATGGCATTATTGATGGCGATCGAACAGTCGAATTACTACCGATGCTCAAAGGTAACAGAGGCACTGACCGTATGTTGCAGGTTGATGAAATTGCCCGGGCCTATTGGCATCTTCATCAGCAGCACCGTAGTACCTGGACACTGGAAATGGATCTGCGCCCCTATACTGAACATTTCTGAGATAACCATTTATCCAGTGCTGTTAAGCCCTGATATACCTGAACAAGCACCTTGGCCATATAAAACCCGACGATTCCTGGCAGGCAAATGTCCTGTCAGGTTTCCCCAAAGATCAATATGTTGATCTTGAAGATGAGGATTGCAACGCAATCCGGGAAACGTCAGTTGACTACCACCTCTACTTCCGAAGGTACAGTTCCAGAGAAGTACCAATAAAAGGAGATTCCTCCTTAATCGCTCCAGGCGCTCTTTTCGGTTTAATTCTCAGCAGACTCTACTATCCTGAACCTTCCTGTTGTCGCCGGAAGGTCTGTCTATGTATTGCATCGTCAAACACCTCAAAACCAGCGATGTCCATCAGGATGTACAAAGTCCCATTGAGTTTTCGGCCAGTGGCTTTGGCCGGTTTATTGGTGCATTGTCGGGTGATTCACTGGCTAACCTGTTAAGTTATCTATCGATTCAAGATCTGGCCAACCTGGAGTTGTTGTCCCGCAGGGTACGTACCATTTTGCATGATAAATGTGGCATGTCGGTAAGCCAGCTCCACAAGTACTACCAGTATTTTTTATCCCTGCCAAAGGCAGAACAGCATTTTTATCAGGGGATGGCCACCGGTAATCAGCAACTGCTGCATCACCTCAGGACGGTACCCACCGTTTTCAGTCCCTGCTACCCTGTCCAGTGCAGACCAGAAGCCCTTTGTGCCTATTACACCAACCATTTCTGTCAGCAGGTGATTCATGCACCATCAGTCACTCTGAAAGCTTCAGGGCGTATGGAGTTCCTGCCGATTGTGTCGGCTTTTTTCCTGAATACCAACCACAACTGTCTGATCAATGAAGACAGCCGGACCAAAACCATGCATATATGGGCTCCGGACAACAGTGGCAGCTGGCATCGGGAGTGTTCGATGGATTACACGACAGGGATAAACATGCACAACCAGCCCGGGGGAAATATTCTATTTCTCCCCTCTCGCCGGCTGTCCGGTGAGCCATCTATGCCCGACCCCGAGGGTAGCGCTCATGAACACTTACTGTCCGTTGTCAGGCGCAGTGATTCCGGTATCTGGACCGAGGCTCAGCAAATGACAGCGGCCGATATCTATCACAGCCTGGTACACCGGCGTATAAATGAAATGATAGTATCCGACGATGGCAAGTCGCTGGTGTGCATTGACCGTGAATCGGGAGGGGCCATCCTCTGTTGCGGGACCGATGGCAGGTGGCGGCATAATAATCCTTTAAGCTGGGGTGATAACCATGAAATTCGTTTTAGTCCTGATAGCCAATATCTTGCCCTGTTCGACGGTGCTGAGGTTTCTTTCATAACCCGGGGTGATGATGAGTTATGGTCGTGTAGCAGCAAAATTGACTTTGGGCTGAGCAGCGATGCTGCTGCAGCCGGTCGGGCAGCATCGGACAATGAACGACTGTTTGACAATATGGAGTTTGATATGGCATTCAGCCCGGATAGCCGCCATTTTGCTGCATGGTCCGATGACCTCGGGATATACGATGAGGCGATTCCGGGTACAGAAAAAGAGTTTTATGTCAAAGTTGCCGGGCTTGATCATAACCAACGCTGGTCACACAAGGTGACCATTACCAAAACACACAGTGACCCACGCCACTGCTTTTTGCTCAGCGTTGATTTTAGCCCTGATGGCAGACTGCTGGTTGTTGCCACTATCAATGGCTTCGACATCTGGAGCCTGGATGACGACAGCTGTTCGCCGGTGATGGAGGATCAGGCTTATATTGAGGGAGCCGGGCAAGTGCTGCGGGACCTGCCAGACATGAAGTTTTCCATGAACTCACGGCTGCTGTTTTTTATGATGGCAGCATCGTCGCTGAGCATAGACGACAATGAACTAAGGGCCAGTATCTGGCACCGCCGGGACTCAGGACAGTGGGAGTGGGCACACACACTGCATTCCAGCACCCTCCTGAAGGCCAGCCCCCGGGGCAATGCGCTGGTGTGCGGAGGTGAGTCAGAGAGTACGGATATATATCAGTACACTGATAGCGGCCAATGGTGGAGGCAACGTATTAAACTGTCTATTCTGGAGGCGCGCTTTAACCGGCAAGGCTGCCTGCTCGCCGCACGAACCGACGACGGCAGCCTGTTGCTTCTTGGGTTGAGCAGCGACGGAACCTGGCAGGAAAAAAAACGATGGCGGCCAGAAGGACAGATCAGAGATTTTGAGTTCAGCTCCTGCAGCCGCTCTTTACAAACCAGGATATATCACAATGGGAAAGAGGTTCTCACTTTCTGGCAGATCACGCCTGATTTGGGGGTTATTCGATGAATGTCCAATACTATCGTTTTTACTCTTGACTCCGGAGATGCTCGTTTGTGTTATCTTTTTGTTTGCCGAGGTTTTCAGCATATTGTTTCCCTGATATCACCGTGAATATCCCACCAAGTATAATAATTGAGGATAGAACCAATCGCATGGATACAGCCTCATCAATGAGTAATGTGCCGCCTGCTGCTGCCATTACAGGCACCAGAAGTTGCACAACAGCAGCCTGTACTGCTGAAAGTCTGCCTAATGCTATGTACCACAGGGTATAACCAATGCCTGAAGTCAGAGCGCCTGCCAAAACCGCAAGAAAAATTCCTTTCAGGGAAAGGTGTGAGGATTCAATAGTAAGAACTGTCAGTGTGATAAGGAAAGGCAAGGTTCTAATAAAGTTACACATTGTATCACTCAACGGATTGGTGGATTCTTTACCCGCTAACGTGTACATCCCCCATGCAATGCCAGAGACTGCCATCAGAATAAAACCATTCAGGGAAGGTGTGGACAAGGTTGGTGCTACCAAATACATGAAGCCTGAAAAAGCGGTAGTGATACCAATCCATTCAATGAAGCGAACTTTTACTCCTGAAATAAAATTGGCCAGAATCATGGTGATTTGCACCGAGGTAAACAGGATTAGTGCTCCAATTCCGGTATCTAAAATAATGTATGCATAGGAGAAGGTAACGGCATAAATAAACAACATGACGGAAGCATACCAGCTACCTTTTGCAATTTTTTTGTCGCCAGGGTTTAGTAATTTATAGAGTAAAACCAGAGAAATAATACCGGACAAGAGACGAATAGAAGTAAAACTTGCAGCATCTATTTCTTGTTCACCCAAAGCCATTCTGCAAAGAATGGAATTTCCGGCAAAAGCCAAGAGGGATATTGTAGTGAGTATGACTGCTTTCATTATTGAATTAAGATATTTAATGAGTTGGGTAAAAACATAACACTTGGGTTACGGGACGCCGAAGGCATCCCGATCAAATACCCAACAGGTGTTATGCACTTTTCCTCATGGTTTGCATGACCAGGAAACTGTCGGCCTAAAGACTGTTGAAACAGTTCTTCGGATTTTTACTGCCCGACTTCTGAACCAAACCTTAAGTCTTTGTAATAAAATTCTTTATCTTTTTGACCGATTTCTCGCAATACCCGGCAAGGATTTCCCACCGCAACAACATTTGCAGGAATTTGCTCTCTCTTTTTGCTTTCAGAAGGTCGGGTATGATTATAATCATAAAGAATTTCCAGACATTGTGTTTGCTCATCAACAAGGGCTTGATCATCTGAAAAATATATTTCACTATTGTGCATTTTGCTCTTAATTTCATCGAGAGACATGTGAATACTTCTCCAACTCACTACTTATAGACAGCCCGAAGAAGATGAGAGCAATGGCAAGTAAAATTGTGGAAAAACTGTTTTTTCCCATCGAGAGATTTCATATCATTTAACAATCAAAAGTCAAACATCTAAAAATTAATGCTCACGATCAATATTCCAGGGCAGCACTTGACGCTACTGTACCAGACGTTGGCATGGTTGAATAGACTCTGATGATACAACTATACGCGGCAAACAAGGTGAGAAGTGACTGTGAGAAGCAGATAGAAAATGTAATAGAAAAGTAAACTTTTCACAACTACCTCACCAGTCAAGTAGAACAGACTTACGAATATATTGTGAAGTATGGTAGAGGACAGGATTTGAAACTCTTTCTCTATCTTCAATAAAATGTCCTTCGTCATTGAGGAACATATCTGATTCATATAAATCATGCCATATATTATTCCCGCGCGGACATCCATCATACAATGATTGAAAATGAGTAGCTTCATCCATTGTAAGACCTTGAGCTGTTGCCACCATGATGGGAAGCAGACGGTTGAATCTTGCTAAATGAGCCAGTTCAAGAGCATTGCTATTTGCCCATGTTATACGCTGGCGCAGTAACTCATTGGTATAAAAAGGCAATAAATCCAAAGCCAGATCTTCATTGTTTGTTTTAATAGCTAATACCAGGGGTGTATTTTTTCCAAACTGTCCTGACATTTTTTTTTGATTTGGCGTAATCAATAATTCATGGTGTGTTTCTTTCAGATAATTGAATATAGCTCTCGATAAACTTTTATCTCTGGCTGCAATTGCCGCAGTAAATGGTGTATTTACAAAAGGTGTTGCATCTAATTCCAGCAATGTAGATTCAATTCCTTCTCTTTTCAGAAGCAATGCAATGAACCCTTCCCGCTCTTTTGAATTTAAATTCTTTTTTGCTTCAATTTTTGGAGTATTGGTAATATCAACAATAACCTTAAATAACACATTGGGCCTGAAAGCACTCCCTCTATAGGCAAAAGGATCACCTCCTCTTCGCAATAGTTTTAATGCTCTACCCCAGTCAACCTGATCGGCCGAAAGTACTTTAACAAGCGCCTGCGTTGCTGAACTTTTGCCAACTTCCAGACTTAAGGTGAGTGGTCTTCGCACTTTATCAGAAATAGGTATGTATGTAAGTTTCAGTGGATAAGGAGATACTCTTTTCATCACCCGAAAAGAGCGTTTACTTAATTTTCCAATATCTCCCTTGTGTATAGGGTTACTTTTATCAAAATACCAACTCCTGTATGATAGATCGTTCACAGAAGATGGAATCATACCATTACCTCATAGAGAACAAGATCACTTAACTTGAGTTTACTAACATCCCGTTTTACTATTTTCTTAATTTCTTAATTTCTTAATGATGATATCTGTGCAAAACCTCGAAGATCACACTGTTTATCCAAGGATTGTCAGGATGACTGAATCAATATTACCATTATACGTCGGCTGCATAGTACAAACCTCACACTCTGTGGATTTTATCGGCAGTACGGTTAGACCACTTCAATTCGAAAAGGTTCAACATTTCTTATTTGACCATGATCTTTCTGGCTTTACTTCATCATCATTTTTAAAGACAGTTTTTCCTGTTTTGGATGGTTAAGTAGCTAACCATCTGGAACTAATTTCGTTATGACTTGTCTACTCGCCATAAAGTAAAACTTTTTCAACTCCTGGAACTTCTCATATGCAGTCATTACAGACTACCTCCTCCAGCACCATGCAGTGTGAAAAATATGAATCATCGGAAATTACAGCTAAACATTCACCCTCTAAATATTCACTGGACTTTTTAACAAATCAAGAAACATCAAGAATTGATCATGCTATTGTAGAATTCAAGAAACCAAAATATCTCCATGAATGTAACAGTAATATTCTTAAGACCCTACAGAAACTACCTGATGAATTAACCAAAAAGGTAGTGGTAGTAATTGCAACTCACGGAGGCAATGGAATTATCACTTACTTTAAAAAAAGTTATAATCATCATGTTTTTATTATGGGTAAAACAGAAGATGGCTTAAGAATATTTGATCCACAGATTCCTCACTCTACATCTATAAAATCCAGTCAGTGGGTTAATGAAGTTTACGAAGAAGTACCAATTAAACATACTCTAACTAACAGCTGTACATTAAGATCATTACCTCAATTCAGGCTTGTTGATGGATTAACATACCTTGAGAATTATGAAGAGTCATGTGAATTTGACACTTTAAATCCTGATTATGCAATATCGGAAAACAGCAGCATTCTAAAATCTCAATTATGGAGAAAATCATTTTCACTCAATTTGTATGAAGTAACCAAATTGTTTACAGGAGTTGATTCATACGAAGATGCAGTTCTAAATCATAGAGATAATGAAAGTCCGTTGAAACGTTTAGAAGCTCAGCATATTGCATATTTGCGAGAGATTTTTGTAAACAGTTAATACCAATTTCAGAGACACCACAAACGTCCGTTGGAATTTATTTCTAGTTCACAAGCCAGTGATAAGATAGTTGTTGAAATAGCCGTCAGTCCCTATCAGTGCTATGTTTTCTTTAAACGGCTTTGTAGGTCTAAGCTTCGTTAGCACTACAATGCGTCTGGCTAACGAAGTTTAGTAATTCATTTTCAACCTTTGGCAATATAGATACTGCCAAAAACTCTGTAATTTAGACATTACGTCAGATGACTTACAGTTTCCAAAACACCCACTATCAACATTTGAACACCAATGACTGTCAAAATTAATCCCATTAATCGCGTAACAA
The DNA here is from genome assembly GCF_017744175.1 of Thalassotalea sp. G20_0. NCBI lineage: Bacteria > Pseudomonadati > Pseudomonadota > Gammaproteobacteria > Alteromonadales > Colwelliaceae > Thalassotalea > Thalassotalea sp. G20_0. The sequence goes on from NZ_JAGHQV010000025.1 coordinate 49,910, forward strand.
TATCAAGCCCACCTTTTCCAATCAGTGCCATTATCTTAGAGCTAAATATAAAGCAAAAGAAAGTTATCAGACACAAAAGAGCAAAAATAGAAATAGTCATCAAAATTCTGGTTAACTCACCAGATGCAGAATAATTCATAGCTGTTGCAATGGTTCCCGGCCCTGCAAGTAAAGGTACTGCTAAAGGTGAAACTGCAATATTTTCGAGATTACTTTTATGACTGGACTGTAAACTTGAAGCGTTACCATTAAGCATGTGGTAACCAACAAGAAAAACAAGAACGCCTCCCGAAATTCTTAATGCTGGAAGTGTAATTCCGAAAACATGAAAAATACCTTTACCTAAAACGGAAAAAAGTAACACTATACCGAAAGTTATTGTGAGAGATTTTGCTGCAATTCTAAATCTCTCACTACTGTCACTGTTTCCTACCAAACCATCAAAAGCTGCTGTATTTGCTATTGGATTCATAATTGCAAAAAATCCCAGGAAAACAGACACCGCATGTGTATAAAAGTCTTTGCCCATCATTTGCTCCAGCAATATTTCGGAGAAAAAGAACTGTGCGATTCAATCAGAAACACCACCAAGAATAATATAGACAAATATTAATATGTTACTGTTGAAATTGGCGGTTATGCAGTGAGTTCACGCTAAATTCATCGGTGCAGTAGGCGTCTGCTGAAATTTTTGGTTTAGAGACTGCCACCCTCTGGTCGCAGTTCAGGACTCACAGAAACTCGTGATCATGTCATTGGCCAGGTTCGCTATGATCTTGCGCTGTTCCTGCCTTCATTAACTAAACCAATGCAATGTGGAATTCTCGGAGTGTGCAGAGAAAAGTTAACTTTAAACTCAAGTTTCAAATCAGTGATTTCAGATCATCAGGTTTTGTGAAAACACTTATCGTACAGAACTGAAACCTGAAACAAGCTTATAGAATAAAAGGAGAGAAAATCAAGGAGGTAGAGAAAGGTATATGGCGGTGAGGGAGGGATTCGAACCCTCGGTACGCGATTAACGTACACACACTTTCCAGGCGTGCTCCTTCAGCCACTCGGACACCTCACCATTTGCTCAAAACGTTTATCGCCCCGAACAGGTGGCGTACTTTATATCACCTTCCTCTCAAAGGCAAAAAGAATATATACCTACCAACAAAAAAATTACCGAAAGCGATTAAGACCAGACATTTTGCCCGGACACGATAGCCTCTTTGCTGAAACTACAGAGCCAGCCCCACCGGCCTGTGCCGCTGGAGCATCTTGGTAAACACTGCATCTTATGGCTTGCAGGCCTGGTATCCCTTTCCGGCTCAGTTGTAGGCACCCGCTGAGTAGGTCAACTCATAGCTGTGGCTGTAGATCTCCAGGATGTTACCAAACGGGTCTTCCATGTAGATCATGCGGTATGGTTTTTCACCGGGGTAGTAGAACCGTGGTTTTGCCATACGCCGCTTTCCTCCTGCGGCCACAATCTTTTCTGCCAGGCCTTCGACATCCGGATCCTGCACGCAGAAGTGGAAAATACCGGTTTTCCAGTATTCGAAGTTATTTTCAGGGTTTTCCTGATTTTTAAACTCGAAGATTTCAACACCGATCTTATCACCTGTGGATAAGTGAGCAATGCGGAAGTACTGCCATCCTGCACCAAACACATCGGTGCACATTTCACCAATTGCACTATCGTCTTCTACAATCGTGGTGGGTTCCATAATCAGGTACCAGCCCAGCACTTCGGTGTAAAACTTGACGGCCTTGTCCAAATCCGGAACAGAAATACCGATATGAGAAAAGGTTCGTGGGTATACTCGGTCTGTCATTGTCTTCTACCTCAACAGCAATGACATCAGTTTATAAGCTTATTCTGGCAACAAAAAATTATCTTTTTTGATCCTGTTGATAATCTTCCGTTATGGTAAATCCCCTCTGGCTAAAGACCTTTATTACCCTGGTTGAGCAGAAGCATTTCACTCGCACCGCCGACTTGCTGCACATGACGCAGCCGGGTGTCAGTCAGCATATCCGCAAACTGGAATCGTATTACCAGGCCACGTTGATTAACCGCAATGAAAAAGGCTTTGAGCTGACACCGGAAGGAGAAAAGGTGCTTCGTTTTGCCCAGAAACTGGTCGTCAGTGAAGAACAGTTGAAAGAGTCCCTGAAAGAGGACAACCCTTATGAAGGGACATGTCGGCTCAGTAGTCCGGGAGCGCTGGCCATGAGGCTTTACCCTCAGTTATGTGCCCTGCAGCAGCAATATCCACAACTGATGATGCAGTATGAGGTGGCTCCAAACCACAGGATCGTGTCAGAACTGATGAACAATACCATTGACCTTGGCCTGATTACCCATCAGACCGATGAGCCGGAACTGGTCACCTGCCCTATCGACCGGGAGCAATTGCTGCTCGTAGTACCCGCTCGTTTTCGTAATGCCGACTATCGTGAACTATGCCAGCTGGGTGTCATTATGCATCCCGATGCCAGCCATCATATTTCCTCGGTGCTCAGATCAAACTATGCTCAATTCCGGCATCTTTCTGAGTTTCCGGTAAATGGGGCGGTTAACCAGATCAACCTGATTCTTGAGCCGGTGGCAGCCGGTAATGGCTTTACCGTTTTGCCAGAGTCCATGGTGAAGGCTTTTCACCAGCAACAGGCGATCAGCATCCTGAATATGAGCACGCCCGTGTATGAAACCATTTACCTGACTCATAAGCGGTATCGCCCCATGGCTAGCCGCTACCGGTTTATTCTGAATACACTATTCCCGAACCAACTGTGACTGGACGGCTCCGGGCTGAACCGTCACTACCCGCACACCAAACTGCTTCAATTCCATTCTCAGCACATCAGACAGTGCATTGAAGGCAGCTTTGAAGGCGCAGTAACTGCCCGAAAACGGGGTAAACAGAACACCGGAGATACTGCCAATATTAACGATAGCTTCTTTGCTAAAACTCCAGAGCCAGTTCCCGGGCAATGCCACTGGAACATCCGGTAATCAGTACATTTTTATTGCTGGAAGGCATGATTTATCTCTTTCAGACTCTGTCAATAATTTTCAGCTTCACGCTAAAGCTTATCTCCAGAGCATGCAAAGCCTGAAGTTTCCTTTGTTTGATATGAGTGGAACCTGTCTGCAGATTCTCTATATATGGAGCCTCCGGGGAAAAACTTGTCCGGATCTGGCGGTAAAAACATTAGTTCTGTTAGCGTATATGAGAATTGTTTTTTAGAGCTAACCTCATAATTGGGAAGCATAAGTGAAATTAAGTAATTACCCTCGTTTGTAAAGGCATTCCACGTATTAGTCTCCCACAAAAAATCATCATTTGTAAAAGATGCATAATATTCTATATGCCCTTTTGTCAACTCTGACTCCAGACGAGGGAATGATGGCACAAAATGAAAATATCGACGTTGTGGTAATACAAATTCATAAACACACGGGATGTCAACTTTCCCCAAGAATACATCGTAGCCGCTTGTTTCCCTGTATTCAGTAATAATATCACTAACAGTATTACCCGCTTTACACCCAAAGTAATAATCTAAAATGGTGTCATTAAGTATGTACTCAGGTAGCTTATCCACCGGCTCAATGTAGTGTTTATCGTCTGGACTTACTTTATTGCCGGTAAGATAAATTACATTTTTTTCTGAAGCCATAATTTTTTGAAAATGACTTTTATCTCTGACCATAAGTGGAGCCATTAGAAGCCAGCCTCTTGCTGACTCCACGGAAGTCATACCATAGCCCCCCCATGATGATGATTGACTTTGCGCTGTATGAGGAGTGTTAGTTGCTTCCTGTAAACGGTGAAAAACGGATTGTTTGGTGATTGAAGTATTCACTGCTGTCTTCCCCAACTAATTCATAAACCCATACGTGGAAAGACATTTAAATAGCAAGATAATTCCATGCCTACCCAAAACCATGATGTGCCGAGGTACTGATATTGCAGAACTCTACGAAGCTGTTATCTTTTAACAGCATCAAAAAGCGCACAGGAGCGCTTTTCCTTGTACGCTTTTTGAACAATTTACTTTCCTCTATTTGCAGCCAATCGCTGAGAACACCAATGCAGAAATTTTGATAGTCCAACAGGCTACCCGCTTAATGACATCTCATGTGTGTCGGAGACATACGCAATTTAAAAGGCGTCACTTTGAGGGGGGATCTTCTGACCGGAACTGCTGCTCATAGCCTGGCCAGGAATATTCGGGATGCTCTTGTTCCAGCCTTGCCAGTTCTGCTTCAAGAGAAGGCAGCTCCCCTTCGGGTGAAGGCATATCAATGCCCAGTTCCGAAAGTTTGGACTCCAGCACAGAAAAGTCCGGCGTAGTCGGGAGTTCACCTTCGCCCGGGACGGTACAGTCTTCTGCGGAAAGATCAGTCTGATACAAGTTGTCAGAAGCCTGGGCAAATTCCGGGCTAGGCCTTGCCTCCAGAGAAGCAAGATCAGTGGAGTGATGGTTATGAAGATGGGCAACAGGCTGTTCTGTAGTCCGGTCAGCAGCTACATCAGTTTCAGATTGTGGATAACTTTCGGACTCAGTTGCAGACAGGTTATCCACAACTGGCCGGGATAACGGTTTTTCATCAACGGCTTCTGCTGGTTCGTTCGGCTGTTCAGTGGTGTCGGCAAAAGCCGAGGCCCCTGCGGTCTCAGGTACAGACTCTTGTGCAGAGGGCACGGCCTCCTGATGGGCAGTCATTTCATCAACCGGCGCAACAGCTGGCTGTGCCTCCGCCTCAAGTGCTAATAACTCTTCTGCTTCCAGTGGTTCCAGGTCGGCTGTCTCCAGAGTCTTGGCAGGCAATTCCTTCTTGACCCGAACCCCCAGTGCCAGAAACTGATCCGCCTGGGCAATCAGGTTTCCACGACCGTGCTTCAGTGTGCCCATGGCATCGTCGTAAGTGGTGCGGGCATTGCCGAGCTGGATATCCAGCTTCTCCATCTTCTCAACAAAAACACGAAGTTTGTCGTACACCTGGCGGCCTTTATCAGCCAGCTTGCGGGTGTTGGCATTTTGCCGCTCAATGGTCCACAGATTGGCAACAGTGCGCAGGGTGGCCAGCAGGGTAGTGGGTGTGACAACCACGATGCGTTTCTCAAAGGCATCATTAAACAATTTCTGGTCATACTGGAAGGCCGAAATAAATGCCGGCTCTACCGGCATGAACATAAAGACAAAATCAGGGGCCTTTATTTCCGGCAGGCTCGGATAGTCTTTCTGGTTCAGGCTGTTGATATGGTTGCGGATGCTCTGGATATGGCGGGCCATGGCAGCATCACGGTCAGCATCGGTCTCAGCGTTGACATACGCCATGTAGTCCACCAACGACACCTTGGAGTCGATAATCAGATGTTTGCCTTCAGGCAGGTGGACAATAAAGTCAGGCCGCTTGTTCTGGCCATCTTCATCCCTGAAGTTGGGTTCCCGCTGGTATTCCTGCCCTTTGATCAGGCCACTGCTGTCAAGAATGGTCTCAACCTGCATTTCACCCCAGTTGCCCTGGAGTTTCTTGTCACCCTTGAGTGCCTTTGCCAGGTTCTCGGCATCGTCGGTCATCTTGCGATTGAGTTGATGCATGGTTTCCAGCTGCTGTTTCAAAGCCGCCCGGCTGGCACTGTCTTCACGGTGAGCCTCTTCAACCTTGTTACGGAATTCACCCAGCTGCTCCCTGAACGGTGCCAGCAGTGAATGCAGCTGCTCATGGTGCTGATCAGAGAGCACTTTTCCCCTGGCTTCAAAGATTTCGTGGGCCAGATGCTTGAACTCCTGCTTGAGGGCTTCCTTGTTTTCCTGAAGCTGCATCAGGGCTTTCTGGTTCTGCGCCTGTTGTTCTTCAAGGCGGGTTTCCAGCTCCTTTACCCGCTGTTCAGCCTGGCTCCGGCCAGAGCGCTCAGCAGCCAGCTCTTTCACCCGATCCTGAAGATCCCTGTTTTTTTCTGCTTCACGCTTGCGCTCTGAAATCAGCATGGCCTCCAGCCGCCCGACCTTCACCTGATGCTGATGGGCCAGCTCGTTGAGACGTGACGTCTCCTGATGCAGAAGGGCTTTGCCAGCGTCCAGCTGTTCCTGCATAACCACGCCCTGTTCCGTCAGCTCGTCCTGCAGATCGGCTTTCTGCTCTGTCAGCTGGGCAATCTGCAGATGCTGGGCATCCACCTCCCGTTCCATTTGCAACCGAAGGCTGTGCTGGGTCTGTCGGCAGACGAACCACGCCATTGCAAACGACAGCAGTGAAGCTAGAGCAACTACGACGAGGGCAGTAAGCGTCATGAAACAATCTCTCTGGAATTACACTAATGACTTTTTGACAGGTTCGACGAGATAAAAGTTCAGGTCAATAGCAAAAAATCTTGCTAAAGACCTGACTTGCAGCTTTTATAGCTGAAAAAAGGGCTGCAACAGCCGGGGAACCAGACCTTTGAAGCGGAGAGGGCCATCCGTTGCAATAAGACAGATACAGCCTTCATGGGTATCGGCAACCGGCTGATGGGTGATATCCGGGTCAACATCCGCCACATCGCCCACAGAGAAGCGCCCCAGTTCATCGCTATAGGAACCCTTAAGGACCAGGGTGAGTTCAGAGCCACTATGGCCGTGGGACGGCATGAAGGTGCCCGGGGAAATTTTCAGCAGTCGCAGTTTGCCCTGGGAGGCTGGCAGAATAAACTGCTTCATGCCCGGAGCCATGGTACGCCAGTGGAGATCACTGAACCATTGGCCAATCATCGGGCGCAGAGGAGCCGGAATATCGCCGTCAGTTTGATCGTCTGGTATTGGGCGGGTCTCGAAATATGCCTCGTCGACCGGTTCGTCCAACATGGCCAGCATCGAATCCCGGGAGCTTTTGGATATGGATTTCAACGGTTCCTGCTCCATCAGCCCAAGGCCGATCAGCTCAGCGTCCGCAACCTTGTCATGACAGTGGTCACAAACTGCCAGATGACAGGCAACGACCATGGACAGTGCGTCCGGCAGGCTGCAGGCACCGTAGCTGAGCAGGGTGCTGTCATCGGGGTGGTGATTGCAGTTCATGACCCACCTCCAATGCGAACCCGTAATTTATCAAATGCGAGCCTGAGGCCAGACTTGACACTGCCAATGGGCATGTCCATATCTTCGGCGATTTCTCGATGGGATTTTCCTTCGTAATACACTTTATAAACCAATTGAGCCTGTTGCTGAGGCAGGGCACCCAGGGCATCTTTTAATCGCCCTGAATCACAGGCCGCCATGCTGGGTGTGTAACCTGCCTCGGGATAACTGTTCAGCGGGGAGAGCATGTCAGGCTTCTCTTTACGAAGCCGATCGATCCATAGATTTCTGGCGATACGAAAAATCCATGTGGACGCTGTTGCTTTTGCCGGATCATAGCTGGAAGTCTTGCGCCATACCGATAACAGGGTTTCCTGAACCAGCTCTTCAGCCAGTTCTTCATTAGCCCCTTTCCTGACCAGAAAGCTTTTCAGCCGCGGGGCGAAATAGTCGTAAATCTGCATAAACAGCTGTTTATCGCGACTTTTCGCCAGATCAACAAGAACGTGCCTGAAGTCCTGCTTTTGCGCTACCCGATCAGGTTTGAATTCCATAGAGGTTTCAACAAGCCGAAGATGTGCCATAGTTCTTTAAATTTCTTATACATAAGTGGTTATACGTAAAAAGTGCCAATAAGGATCCTTTACGGTGAATACAGCCACTGTTCTGCATAGTACCTCTATTAAAAGCCCTGCGTAGCTTTTCCTCAACAGAAAATAGCGTTTCTCTGAGGATCTGCTTCATTAACGCTTGACGCTTATATCTCCACCCGTTTAGGTGATGCATCCTGCCAGGTTTGTTGACATCCTCCCCTCCCTGAAGGAAGGGTATTCCTGCTCGTCACCAAACAGGTTTCCTGATTCAACACGCTTTCCCCGGGAGGCTGACCGAGAATAGCGCCCGTAGCGAGGATGGCAGAAAATTGAGGATAAAAAGTCGGAAATTTTTAGTGAATAGTGGTTCTATTTGCTAAAAATTTCCGACTTTTTAGACCAATTTGCTGCCACCGCAGTAGGGCAGTCTATTCTCGGTCAGCCTCCCAGGAGGCTGTCCGCTCTATTCGGTAAGCCAGATCAACCAGTCCGTTTGCACCACAATCAACTTGCCGGAAATGGTGATAGACCAGTGGCTCGCTGGGTGTTTTTGCCTGTCTGTCCTGTACGTCTTTGTCCGTGAAGAAATACGCCCATACTCTTGTCAGCCAGTTTGCAAATGGCCGGGTTTGCACAGCCCGTTGACCATGCTTGGCCTTTTCAGGGGTTTCTGTGCTTGCAGCTCAGAACTTGCCGACCGGTGGCTCCCATTTCCGTGTATAGGCTTCATTGTTGTCATCCCTTTCAAAAAATCCTGAAACGGTTCATCCGCCACTCATACCCATCAATCACGCCACTCTCATAATACCCCGCCCAGTCATAAAAAAACGGCACCCAGCTACCACTGGGCATCAGGTTCATCAAACCAATGCACACAAACACCACACAGGCGCTGATCCCGTATTCCACCGGCTCCCCGGTCCCGGAATCGGCTGCCGAGCAAATGGCAGCGGCGGTCAGAATAAGGCGACAACGGCACACCGGAAACTGTCATGCCATCCGCCAGTATATGGGGCACACCTCCAGCAACAGGAACAGGGCCGCAATCCAGGCCAGGCTCCACACGCTTAGATAGTGGGTCACCGTCCGGTGCTTTACCGGCCTGCCAACAAACTTTAGCAACCACTCCATCCAGTCTGGCGCAGGGGCCCCGATAATGGTCGGCGGCACCAGCCGCAGGTCATAGACAGCCGTGACCGACCCGGCGATCAGTACATGGTTCACCCACTTCATGGTGAGCCGTACACCGCCGGGTCCGGGCTGACATGGACTTGCACATTAAACTTTCCTGAGGCCTGTGGGATGGTAAACTCTTCATCAATCCTCTCAACTGGCTCGGAGTTATAAAAAACGTCCAGGCAGCCAATAGTTAGCCCCAGGTCCTGCGCCACTCTTTCTGTGCTCTTGCCGTTCACAGTGGTTTCCAGAAAGGCTTGTCGGAAGGCGTTGGTGCGGTAATTCCATTTGTGCTGGCGCAAGACATCGATGGTTTGATCATTTTTGATCCTGCACCGTTCTATGATTGTCGGCAGATTCAATGGCCAGTCATTGCGGTGAAAAGTCTCTTCAAACTGGTGAACAATCACGTTACTCATGAAAAAAGAATTGGCGACCGCATTGCCTAATTTGAAATTATGTATGAATTTCCAGTGCGTCCGGGTAATTACATTGCTAAAGTCCAAAATCCACGGGATATCATTCTCAAGCACCCCGCTACCACTGGTCTCGATCCCTCCCAAAGGATCAAACGTCGTATTGGTCAGCTCATTCATGGCGGCAAATTGATCGGCATACTGAGTCTTCAAGACGGATAGCCGGTTTCGGATCTGCCAGTCCCACCAGATCCTCTCCTGATAATCCCTCAGGGTTTGTACATCAGTGCTTAGCATGTTCTGGTTAATCCGGTCCCGGTTCGTCTCGTCTATCTGGGGCATCAGGGACCCAAGCTGGTGTTCAAACACCCGGCGCATTTCTGGCCGCTGGCCCTCCTCCTGCTCTGCCAGCCGCACAATCCGACCGTCCGCCGTCATGCCAAGGGCGTTCAGTGGCTCATTGCCGGGGTTGTCCGCCAGGTAGCGCTCAATGGCCTGTGTCGTTGCTTCCGTCGCTGCTGTTGTGGGCTTCACTGGAATATCCTTTTTCGGGTGTGGTTCTGTGACGGGGTCCAGTACCGGCAACGCCGCTACCTGTTTCAACCAGACATTGGGCAGTGCCCGCCCCGGCGATCAGTACATGGTTCACCCACTTCATGGTGCGCCGTACACCGCCGGGTCCGGGCTCACGTGCACAACCACGGAAAACGGCTCATAATCCGGGTCATACTCAAGCGGTTCATCGATGCTGCCGGTTTCTTTGCCCATATACAGCACGGCAAGGCGGTCAATCCTCAGGCCCAGCGCTTGTGCCACCCTGGCGGTGCTTTTGCCGTTGTCCGTCGTTTCCAGGAACGCTTTGCAAAAGGCCTCGCTACCGTAGTCCGCCCGATGATCGATCAGCACTTTATTGGTGTCCGGGTTCGTAATGCTGCATCGCTCAATGGTGCTTGGCAATTCCAATAGCCAACCCTTTTTTTCAAAAGCCCATAGGTACTGCCAGACAATCACCGTGCTCATATAGAATTCGTGCGGGTTAATGTTGCCTTCCTTCAGGTTGTTCTTGAACTTCCAGTGTTTCTGGGTAAATTCATTGCAAAAGCGGTATTTCCAGGGGTGTCCGTTGGTGTTCCCTTCCCCACAGGTGCGTGTCTGGCCGTAGTAATCAGTCGTTGTCGTCAAGGCATGCATTTTTTCCAGCTTGTCGGCCTGATTGCTGAGTGTATCCTGCAATTTTTCCCGTATCTTGCGGTCTCTCCGGATGTCGGCATAGACGTTTTCCAGGGTTTGGTATTCCATGGTGGCCGTGTCCTCAACAATCCAGTCCCACAAAGCCTTGTCCTCCCTGGGGGGGATCAGCGCCTCAAGCTGGCGTTCAAGGGCCTGCTGCAGTGCCGGGCGCAGCTGTTCATCCTGCTCTGCCAGCCGCACAATCCGACCGTCCGCCGTCATGCCAAGGGCGTTCAGTGGCTCATTGCCGGGGTTGTCCGCCAGGTAGCGCTCAATGGCCTGTGTCGTTGCTTCCGTCGCTGCTGTTGTGGGGTTCACTGGGAATATCCTTTTCCAGGAGAGGTTCTGTGACGGGGTCCAGTACTGGCAACGCCGCTAACTGTTTCAGCCAGGCATTGAGCAATGGCCGTTTATCATCCGAGCACTGCCCGGTAATGCCTTACCGGGCCGTGGTAATGTCCGCTTCCGCCTGGATCAGCGTTTTGTGCGCACCCAGCAGCTATTCCATAAACGCGACCTGCTCATCCGTAATAACTATGCCCTTTTTTACACGCACCTGTAAGCGGGTTTCTAAGACCCTGTAGAGGATGATTTCTACGGGTAGCGATGGCCGTTAAAAGTAGCCCTATAAGCTCTGACGTGGCTTTACGGCGAAGATACTTCCGATTCATCTCCGTGGCGGAAAACAGCGGCCTACTGGCCACAATGCCAATGTACTCCTTCCCGATGATGTTGTTGTCGGCGGGTTACCACGCCCCGAGAGCGCAACCCGGCCTCCAGGTTCAGCTCCACATTGAACCTGGTCGGCTCCGGGTAACAATTGACGGCCTGCTGGAAGATCCCGTCACTGTCCAGCACCGGGGTCGGTTCCAGCAGGTTCATGTAGCCCTGGTAATCCACTTTTTCGCAGGTGAGGGTTGGCAGCTCGAAGGGTTTCACCTCCGGCGGGGTCTGCTTTTTTTCGGTGAATGCATCCAGCAGGCCTGCCTGTACTGGCCCGCACACCAGGCTGAAAACCATCCCTGCCAATCGCCGGTGCATCCTGCGCCGACTCCTGTTTTGTTGACATCCTCCCCTCCCTGAAGGAGGGGGATTCCTGCTCGTCACCAAACAGGTTTCCTGATTCAACACGCTTCCCCTAGGAGGCTGTCCGAGAATAGACTGCCCTACACGGCAACTGCTCCTGAACCCATGCGTCAGACGTTCTATAACAATTGCGGGAGACGCAGATTTTTCAACTCAGGTTTATTACTCTCCACCCAGTCCATCAGACTATATGGACCATTTACATCTGGTAAGTCTGTAACCGTTTTCACCCACAAGATACCCACCTCTTTTGCAAATATCTCGCTGGCCGCTATCCGTGAAGAAAATCCATACGTGCTCTCTGTATGAAGGGCCAGCGGATTTATTCCACTGGTACCCAAGGACTCTGAATCTGATACGACATCAGGATCCAGCGCACCACCATCAGGCACCACACTATCAGTGACATCTGGCACCTCAAAACCAAAATAACGCTGCCTTGGGTAAGGCGTTGTGTAATGCTGCAACTCATTCATCACGGTTTGCGGCTGCTTCATCAAATCAATCCCGAAGGGGATACCAAAACCGGCTTCTGCGGATGTCGCTTCTTCAGCGCTTGCACCCAGAGCTTTGAGCACTGGTGCGACCAGGGTAAAGCCAATATCTTCCAGGTTGCCATGATTATCCCTTCCTGAACCATGGGCAAAACTGACTGTATTTCTACTGTCCAGTTTTTCATTTAAAGACCAGCGTGCCTCATAAAAAGGATTTCCTTGCTTTAAGCCTTCAGGCATCCGGAGATTTGCCCCCAGAGGGCTGTATTTATGTGCGACAGTGCTATGCATGTATATTTGACGATGGTGCTCAGGCATAATGCTATCAAGTCTCACCCGAAAGCTGGCACCGTTAAAATCGCTCTCGTCAGGAGCAAAAGCATACACCTGCACAAGCTTGATCTTTTTCGGCCAGTGATTGCCGCAATCATTAGCTTCTATCATTCTTTCCCTAACATCGAAAGGCAGAGATCCAAAAGGAATATCTGTGCTGGTTACAAGGGATTTGATCTTCTCAGACGAAGGCTCGATGCCCAGAGTGGCGGTAGACGTGGACCTGTTATCAAATATGATCGTGTTCGTGAAGTTCAACGCACTGGCAAATAACGCCAGGCTATCGCCATTTGTAAGAACAGGTCTGGTCATCGCAGGCCCTGCATGCAGGGGAGTATTTTGCCTGAACAGGGGACGCGGTAATACTGGCTGGAGGACGTTATGGCTGCCCGGCACAGACTGACTGGCGGATTGTGATGGAGCAAATTTGCTTAACAGTGCGGACATATTGCCTGCTGCCGCCGCAAACCCCGCATTTGAAACGGTTCCCTTCTTGCCAAATTCATCCATCTCTTTTTTAAACACAGCGACCCCTTTTTGCAGCAAAACCTCAGGTTGAGGCTCAGCTGGAGTCACCTGCCCCTGGCCCCCACCTGATTCAATGAGATTTAACTGTTTATTCAAACGGCCAAGTCTGGTTGACAACTCTGTCCGTAAAGGTATGAGTGCGTTATCAGTGAGCCTGCCAATCATCTGTGTTGCTTGTTCCAGATGACTTCTCGCCCTGGTAATAAGATCATCTTTAGCAGAGGAATTCGGGTTGCTGATTAAAGCTTCAATTGGTGCTTCTGCAAAATCCAGCGCTTTTCTAATATTTTCTACTTCGGTGTGATCCTGATTACCACTTACAGGCTGAGCGCTGGCAGCAGTGGATTGACCGCTACTTGCCCCTCCTCCCTGAAGCGTTTTCAGTCTGCCGAGCAAAGACGAACGCATACTTTGCAATCGTTCACGTTCATCACGAAGATCCCCCCCATTCAACTCATTGAGTATTTTTTCAGTGATCGCATCCAGAATCGACTGAACTTCACCCATATGAGTTTGATTAAGATGAATTCCACTAACGGCTTCACGATTCTTTTCTTCACCTCTTAACCGACCGTCAGCGTCTCTAATTAATTCATTAATTTGCTCGATAACCTTCTTAGCATCTACCCGGGCAGAAGATTGCATTTTTGTAGCGGCTGCCGATGCAGCGGCTGCGGAGCTTTCAAACTTACTCAGCCTCTCCTTCAAATTACTCAGCCTGGCAAAACAATTATCTGTACCCTCTTTCAGAGAGAGCGACTCGGCATCCAGCAATGCTGCTCTGGCCTGTTCAACCTGATACGACTTAGGACTACCGCTAACATCATATTCCATCACTTTTATGATATTTTCAGCATTATCAAGCTGAGTGATTAAATGATGTTGTTGGACGTTTTTCTGAATTTCAGAAAAACTTTGTTTAAGAATACTGAACTCCTTAATCAATTGATTTCGCTGCGCTCCAGAAGGAAGCTTTGTGACAATTTCATCAAGGTCATCACATTTGGCAGAAAAAGAACTAACTTCCGCTGGTAATTGTTGATACTGAAAACCCTCAAGGTCACTTTTCAGGCATGCCAGGGTTTCGAAAGCAGTAACCACTGAAAGCCGCTGACTGATACTGATCTTTAACTCGCTCAATCGCTCCTTGAGTTCTTCCTTATGGGACCCGGACTCTGGAGAACTGAGCTTGCCAATCTGATCATCCAGCGCGTTAACTTTCCGTTCCAGTGCCTTTATTTCAGTTTTGTTTTTTGGCTCATTCTGTGCCAACGACCGTTTCAGCTCATCTATCTGGCCATGGAACTCAATGACCCTGCCCCCCTCTTGCAAGGCCAACTGTTGTTGCTGGATGCCATCAAGATTGGCTTTAGCTTGAATGTATTGTTCCTGTAGATTCACCGGCAAGTTAAAACCAAGTCTCACTATTTCCATTTGAACCAAACTTAATTGGTGCTGGAAAGATTGACTTAGAAAATCCTGCGTTACTCCCTGCTGTAAAAGAGCAATTTGAGTGTTCAATTCCGCTAACCTCTTTTCAGCTTGAACTACGTCGTAGTTCGGTGGCGCTGAGGGTGTCATTGTCGGAGCATTCCCCTGAGGTAATAATGGTTTTCCCTCCATGGTAAACGCCGGGTTTTCAGCAGGTGGCAAGCCCGGCTCATTTACGCCCTGACTCTCTTGCCCAAAGCTACCAATGGCAGAGCGAGCGGCATCCAGCTTATGTTGACATTTGTTCATTTCACCAGCAAAGAACTCCATGTCAACAAAATGGGGCGTGTGGATTTTCCCATCCACTCTTACATCTGTGCCATTCAAAAGATCACATAAACCTTTCGCGACCTCCAGATTATCGCCACGCCCCCCCTGATCAATCGCTTTCTCGCTTTCTTCTTTTACTTTTAGAAAAACATTCATTATGGCACTGGTTTTACGATCCTTTAATCCTGCACGGTGATCACAGTCTACGGGCAATCCATACGCTTTAAGGTCTTTAACAAGATTATCTCTTTTCCAGAATTTGTCATGCACTCTGGCAGCCTGAGTGCAAGTATCCTCTGCGAGCTGCCTCATGCCCCCTTGCGTCATTTCCTTGAAGAAATTACTTAAAACATATTTATTAACATTTTTGCCATTAAAAACTACAGCTGTCGTATTTGCACCCCCACCCTCGTTAAGGCATGGTGCTTTATTGAAACCTGATACCTCTGGAGGCTGTGTCGAAAATGCCGGACTCCGAGTAGGAAATTGTGGTGAATTCATGATAAATGCTCCTTGTTGAAAGTTTTTCTGACGAGTTTGATTATTCGGTCAAAGAAAAGTTCAATTATTTACTTAGATAGCTTTTTCATTTTAATTTTTTTTAATAGCAGGTCTTTTGATTGAAGAGGCTAGTGATGTTTTATTGCAAACTCACACAGTCATTCAATTGAAACCTGAAACCCAAAAATCACAATTATTTTTAGTTTTACACAATTAAGGTTTAAACTTGGTACGAAAGGCTGAGAACAAAACTGAATAATAAAATGCCTGGTTTTTGAATAAATTTGAATCTTCAGTCAGGTGCCTGTGCGCTTCCGAGATTTTTTGAAAGAGCTAATTGCTCTCTACGTTCCCGGGATTTTTATCCGGACAGATTGGCGCAGTTCATCCACATTTCCGGTGGATATTTTTATTAACCCGGATATTTCATAAACGTGCTCCCGCTCTCGCTTGTCCTTTGCCGCTCTGAGGGAGTTTTGCTCAGTCGACCGTACTCCCCGGTACGACGCTCCCTCACAAAATCCCTTAGAGCGACAAAGTCCTCGGCTTTGGCATCCTGCGTCGCCCTACCTCCCACATCCATGTGGTCGTGCGCGAGATTCGGGGCAGTTTATGAAATATCCGGGTTAAGTTATCCGCCACGGCTTGCGCCTCTGCCGGGGCAAAGCCTTTTTTCTCAATTTCCTGAATCATCCAGGGACGCAATTCGTTTTTGATGTATTCCGAACTTGCCGCTCCGGTATCCCTGACATCAGGAGTGCCAACAACCCACTGTGAGATCCCGCCAGATTCGTGCCCACCATGCTCAGAGCGTCAGTAATGGCCTGGTGGGCACGATCAGGGGATAGCCTTTAGCGGGAAATATTCTTCTTGAGAATTCTATACCTGGCCCGGACCCGCCCAAAGTTTTAATCCAATGAGCGTTTTTGTGCTCCACTTGTCTGGTTGCGCTCATGCTCCCTTTTTTCAGTGGCTGAAGCATTATTGATTGATTTTCCATATAAATGGGTGAACCATTACCCCACTCTGTTCGTAAATTTTTTGCATAGTACGTTACTGCTCTGATGAAAGGTTTTTGTAGATAAGAATTACTTATTGGCACTCAAACCTTTTTATAGCGAATAAAATCAACAGGGAGTCTCATTTGTGTCCACAAAAGGAATGAACATAGCTGTCGTCGGTTCCGGTATTAGCGGACTCTCCTGCGCCTGGCTACTTTCCAAACAACATAACGTTACCTTATTCGAAAAGGATGATCGCTTTGGCGGCCACAGTCACACTGTGTCTGTGGGCGATGAGAAGCCCATTCCCGTCGATACCGGCTTTATTGTTTTTAATGAGAAAACCTATCCAAACCTGATCGCTTTTTTCAAACACCTTAAGGTGCCTTTTGTCCCTACGGATATGTCTTTTGCCGTTTCTCTGAACAACGGCTCTACTGAGTACGCTGGTACTGATCTTTCTGGGCTATTTGCCCAGAAGAGCAACCTGCTCCGTCCGGGGTTCTGGCTGATGCTGGCTGATATCCTGCGTTTCTATCGCAACAGCGAAAAGTGGATGGGCAGCCTTGAGCATGAACAAGGCATAGATGCCTCCCTGACCCTTGGCCAGCTACTGCATCGTGAGCGCTTCAGTCAACGGTTCATTCATGATCACCTGATTCCCATGGGCGCTGCTATCTGGTCAACACCGGCTGACAAAATGCTGGACTACCCGGCTTTGGCTTTTCTGCGCTTTTGCTCAAATCATGGCCTGCTGCAACTGTCGGATCGTCCTCAGTGGCAAACCGTGAAGGGAGGCAGTCGGGAGTATGTGCAGCGGATTATTGATGAGCTGGGCACATCGGCGCTCACCAATCGCTGTATTCGCAAAATAAAACGGTTTTCTGACCGGGTTCAATTGACCGATTTCCAGGGTAAAGACTGGCATTTTGACCATGTTGTCATGGCCTGCCATGCTGACACCACGCTCAGCCTGCTGTCTGAGCCAGACGAGTTTGAACAGCATTTGCTGGGCGCTTTTACGTTTCAACGGAACAAGGCTCTGTTGCACAGCGATGAACGACTGATGCCTGACAACAAAAAGGCCTGGGCCAGCTGGAACTATCTGGGTTCACATACATCAGACCCCGGCAATGAGCAGGGGCCAGCGGTTACCTACTGGATGAATAATCTGCAACATCTCGACGGTCCGCCACTGTTTGTCACGCTGAATCCCCAGCAGGAGCCGGCCACCGATCTGATTCATGGTTGCTACCTGTATGACCATCCTGTGTTTGATCGCGCCGCGATCGAAGCCCAGGAGAAAATCTGGAAGCTCCAGGGCAGAAACCGCACCTGGTATTGCGGTGCATGGATGGGCTATGGTTTCCATGAAGATGGGCTACAGTCCGGCCTGGCTGTCGCGGAGAGCCTTGGAGGCATTCGCCGCCCCTGGCAGGTCAAAGGAGAAAATGACCGGCTCCATCGTCCGGACCTGTTTGGCCGCAGCTTTTTTGACCCGGGTGTTGACAGCACGCAACTTGAATCCTCTGAGCCTCAGCAGCAGGAATCTTGAGAATGGAGTCTTCCTCAGGTTCTTCTATTTATGTTGGTGAGTTGATGCACCACCGGTTCAAACCGAAGAAGCATCGGTTCTCTTATCAGGTGGCTTCCTGGTTGCTGGATCTGGACACCATTGAGGCGTTGGATCAGCAGCTCACCCTGTTTTCCATTAACCGGTTTAATGTTGTGTCTTTCTACCCCCGTGATCATGGTGATGGCTCAGAGACACCGTTGCGGGAACAGATCAACCGGTTGCTTCACGACTATAATATTGAGACACCGGATAACGTCAGCTTACTTTGTTATCCAAGGATGTTTGGCTATACCTTTAATCCATTGGCGGTGTACTTTTGCTATCGGGATCAACAGCTGACCGCCATCGTTTATGAAGTCAGCAATACCTTTGGCGAAAGGCACTCCTATGTGGCGGCTGTCGAGTCTGGAGAGCAGTCAGGAAAGCAGCCTGAAAAGCAGTCGGACGATAAACGACTGATAGAGCATAGCAGGCAGGTTGTTCAACGAACCATTCAACAACAGGCCGATAAAGCACTGCATGTTTCCCCCTTCTTTCCCATGGACTGCTATTACCATTTCCGGATACAGCCCCCCAAAGAAAAGGTGACTCTTGCCATTAACCTGAACGATGCCAGCGGCAAGCTGTTCACTGCCGTGTTCAAAGGGCTGCGCAAAGCCATCACCGATCGTTTTATCGTAAAACAGACCATGCTGCTGCCACTGCAAACCGTGAAAGTCATGGCGGCCATCCATTGGGAAGCCTTGCGGCTCTGGCTAAAGGGCATATCGATTTACTCACACACACCAAGACATTTCTTTTTCAGCCATACCCGTGCAGAAACGCCAAAAGCAAAAGAAAAAAATTTTGCGCCCTACGCCGCGATGAACGGTGAGAAAGCAAAATATTTTTCACAAAACAATACAGCGAACAGGGGGAAGAACCTATGAACTCAACCAGCTCCACGGAGATCACCAGCAAACCCTGGTTTCCTGCGCTGAGAAATGTACTCTCCTGGCTGGAAAAGCGATTGGTCAAGGCGGGGGTGAGCAAAATTGAGCTGCGCATTGATGGCAACGACAGTGTGATGGTGGGGCAGTTCCGGTCAGGCACCCCCATTCCCTGTCTGCATATCCATAATCCGGTGGGGTTAATCCAGCAAGGCAGCCAGGGGTTACTGGGCTGGTCAGAGTCGTTTATTAATGGCGACTGGAGCACTCCGGACCTGAAAGCACTGACCGACTGGGCCATGGCCAATGAAGACAATCTGCAGGAGGTGATGGCAGCCAACTGGTTCAGCAATCTGTTTAACCGGTTGCTGCACAAAATACGCCGTAACAGCCGCTCCGGCAGCCGTCGCAATATTGCCGCGCATTATGACCTGGGCAACGACTTTTACCAGCTATGGCTTGACCCGACCATGACCTATTCAAGTGCCCTCTATTTTGATGAGCATGAGGATCTGGAAACCGCACAGGGCAATAAGTACAACACTATTATCGACTGGCTTGAGCTTCGTCCGGGGCATTCCCTGCTTGAGATAGGCTGTGGCTGGGGCGGCTTTGCCCGGGCACTGAATCAGCGGCACCAAGGCGCATACAAAGGGATAACACTGTCGCAGGAACAGCTGGCCTATGCACAACAGATGTCGGACAACCAGTCCCATCAGTTCAGTCTCACGGATTACCGGGATATCCATGAACAGTATGACCGTATCGTTTCCATCGAAATGATTGAGGCCGTGGGTGAAGAGCACTGGCCGGTTTATTTTGAAAAACTGTACCGCAGCCTGAAACCCGGAGGTTACGCCGTTATCCAGGCCATTCTGATTGATGACGCCCGTTTCGAGGAGTATCGCCGCGGTGTTGACTTTATCCAGCGCTACATCTTCCCGGGCGGCATGCTGCCCTGTGACAGGGTGATGAATGAGCAGGCCGGTAAGGCCGGTTTGGCCATAACCAACTCCCTCTCTTTCGGTCTCGACTATGCAAGAACGCTGGATGAATGGAAACGGCTCTTTCTTTCGGCCTGGCCTGCCATTGAACAGCTCGGATTTGATCAGCGCTTTAAACGCCTGTGGCAGTTTTACCTGGATTACTGCACGACCGGTTTCCAGTTCAGGAGTATTGATGTTTGCCTCTACAAACTCACCAAACCTTTGGAGTCCGCATCATGCGAGTCGCGCTAACAACAATAAAAGATTGGACGTCGGGACGAGCCTGGCTCCTGACCCTGCTTTTTATATTGACGGTTATGCTGACGGGGTGTTCAGCCATGAATATTGAAGACTATGCAGCTAGTGAACCAAGTCTGAAAATTGAACACTACTTTGCTGGGGAAACCGTCGCCTGGGGCATGTTTCAGGACCGGTTCGGCAATGTTCAACAACGGTTTAAGGTGTTGATGACCGGAGAAGTCAAAGACGGTGTACTGACTCTGGATGAACACTTCATCTATTCCGATGGTAACGAGTCAACCCGTATCTGGAAGGTCAACATTATGGGTGATGGACAGTACCTGGGAACCGCCGGAGATATCGTTGGCCAGGCCATTGGCCGCAGTGCCGGCAATGCCTTTAACTTCAAATACCAGATGCGACTGCCCATCCGTGGCCGGGAGTGGGTGGTGACCTTTGATGACTGGATGTTCCTGCAGGAAGATGGCGTACTACTGAATGTCGCCACCATGAGCAAATGGGGGATCAAGCTGGGTACGTTGACGGTCGCCTTTGAAAAACCCGGGCCAGAAGAAGAACCATAAAGGCAGCAGATATGAATTCTACTCAGGATACAGCGCCTTCTAATGCTCCGGTGGTCTGGATCACCGGAGCCAGCCAGGGCATTGGCGAAGCCGTTGCCATTGCCCTGGCCCGGGAAGGAATGACCGTAGCGGCCAGTGCCCGAAATGAGGAACGGCTGGCAGCACTGGCCAGGCAATCAGATGAACTGCCAGGCAGGATCATTCCCTTTCCGCTGGATGTGACTGATCAAACGGCCGTGAATGAGACGGTCAACAAAATCATTGCTAATCATGGAGCCATTGATCAGGCGATTTTAAATGCCGGCACCTATATCGCTTCACCGGCAGCGGAGTTTACCAGCAGCGTGGTGCGCCAACAGATGGAACTGAATCTGATGGGTGTCTGCCACTGCCTTGAGCCACTGATCGCTGCCATGAAAAAACAGGGTGAAGGGGTGATTGCCATTAATGCGTCGCTGGCAGGCTATCGAGGCCTGCCCAAAGCGGCGGGTTATGGTGCCAGCAAGGCGGCGTTAATCAATATGGCGGAATCCCTGAACTCGGAGCTCTGGCGAGAGGGTATTGATATCAAAGTGATCAACCCGGGTTTTGTCAAAACACCATTGACCAGCAAGAACCGGTTCCCCATGCCTTTTCTGATGGAGGTGGATAAAGCTGCAAAGGTCATCGTCAAAGGGATGAAGGGGCGGCAGTTCGAGATTCGCTTCCCCCGAATGTTTGCCGCCATCATGGCGCTTCTGCGTCACCTGCCTTACCCGCTGTATTTCTGGTTGGTCCGTAAGACCGGATAAGCACCAATTCGCCCAATCGCTGGACAGACTGTGGCAAACCCCATAGACTCCGCCGGTGTTGGTTGGGGTGTTCTGCCAGTGATGGCAGAACTGAGATACACCCATTGAACCTGAACCAGATAATGCTGGCGTAGGAAACCGACGGGCCTGAGAGCTGCTAAACCCCTGATGTACTCACCATCGTGCAAGCCAGTTAATCAATGCAGTTTATTGCCCCGACAGGAACTGCAACACCCCGCCCGTTGTTCCCGCCAGTCCTAATGATATGGAGTTTCTCTTGTGGAGCGGCGCGAGCTTATGTCTTCTACCCCCATCGCATTGACCATTGCCGGTTCTGACAGTGGCGGTGGTGCCGGCATTCAGGCAGACCTGAAAACCTTCTCAGCCCTTGGTGCCTATGGCTGCAGTGTGATCACTGCGCTGACCGCACAGAACACGGTGGGCGTTCAGGGTATTTTTGACGTCTCACCTGCCTTTGTCCGGGATCAGCTGGACTCGGTCTTTTCCGACCTGAACATTTCTGCCGCCAAGGTGGGCATGCTGAGCCAGCCTGAAGTGATTGATGCGGTGGCCCGCGCTGTCAGTGATTACCAGCCGAAATACCTGGTGGTTGACCCGGTGATGGTGGCCACCAGCGGTGATGTTCTGCTTCAGGAAGCCGCCATCGATAACCTGCGTCACAAACTGATTCCCAAAGCCACCCTGATTACCCCCAACCTGCCGGAAGCAGCGGTTCTGCTGAACTGTCCCCGACCTGAGTCACTGGAAGCCATGATCGCCATGATTGACCCGTTGATGGCGCTGGGAGCAAGTGCAGTATTACTCAAAGGCGGCCACCTTACCTCAGACCAAGGCAATAATCAGGCCGTTGACCTGTTCCATGACGGTAACACCCTGCACCAACTTGAGTCTCCCTGGGTGGCAACCCGAAATACCCACGGGACAGGCTGTACACTGTCGTCTGCTGTCACCGCGTTGCTGGCCAGGGATTACCCTTTGATCGATGCCGTCCGGTCTGCCAAAGAGTACATTGCCGGTGCCATTGGCCATGCCGACCATCTGAACATCGGCTCTGGCCATGGCCCGGTCCATCACTTTTACCGAACCTGGTCATAGAGATTACCGCAACGCATGTTTGATGTGATTATTCGCCGGGCCAGCCTGAGATTTGGCAACCACTGCGTTTTTACCGACCTGAACCTGACCCTTAAAGGCGGCCAGTGGACCTGCCTTCTGGGTGGCAGCGGTGTGGGCAAAACCAGTCTGCTGCGTCTGATTGCCGCTCTGCCTGCGGGCGAGACAACGGGAGAAGTGGTTTGTCAGGACGGTTTTTCGGTTCATCACCGAATCGCCTGGATGGCGCAGCAGGACCTGCTGCTGCCCTGGTTTTCGGTACTGGACAATATCACCCTGGGGCAGCGGCTGCGTCGCAATCTGACCGATGTGTTCACCCGTCGTCCACTCTTGTCAGCCGAGGTTCAGGAGCAGGCCATGTCCATTCTGGAAAAGGTAGGCCTGAGCGCAAAAGCCGATGTTCTGCCCCAGCACCTGTCCGGCGGTCAGCGCCAGCGGGTAGCACTGGCCCGGACGCTGATGGAAAACCGGCCACTGGTATTAATGGACGAACCCTTCGGTGCACTGGATGCCATCACCCGGCTCAATTTACAGGATCTGGCCTGTGAGCTGCTACAGAATCGTACGGTGCTGTTAATCACCCACGATCCCCTGGAAGCCCTGCGCCTTGGTCATGAGGTTTATCACCTGAGGGGGCATCCGGCCCGACTGACGGATGCCATTACGCCACCGGGTAAAACACCCCGGACACTGGATAATAATGGCCTGATGGCATTACAGGGCAAACTGCTGGATCGTTTACGTCATGAGTCGTTTGATGAACAGTCCGGAGAACCATAAAGAATGAAAGACTCCGTCAAACCCTTTGTCGTTCTTATTGGCCTTCTGTTGCTCTGGCATACCCTGGTGATGGCCTTTGATATGCCATCCTATATCCTTCCCGGTCCGTTGGCGGTGGCCAACAGCATGGTTGACAATGCCAGTCTGCTGTGGGAACACACGCTGGTTACCCTCAGTGAAATGCTGCTGGGTCTGTTACTTGGTGTTCTGCTGGGCATTATTCTGGCGCTGGTGCTGGTCTATTTTACCGCGTTAAGACCCTGGCTCTTACCGCCATTGTTGATTACCCAGGCCATTCCGGTCTTTGCGCTCGCACCGATATTGATGCTCTGGTTTGGTTACGGCCTGACGTCGAAAGTGGTGATGACCATACTGGTGATCTTTTTCCCCGTAGCCACCTGTTGTTATGACGGACTGCGCCATACCCATCAGGGCTGGCTGGATATGGCCCAGACCATGGGCGGCAACCGGCTGGCCATTCTGCGTCATATCCGCTGGCCTGCGGCACTGCCAGCCCTGGCTTCCGGGCTGCGGGTAGCCGTTGTAGTGGCACCGATTGGTGCCGTTGTCGGGGAGTGGGTTGGCTCCAGCGCTGGCCTTGGTTACCTGATGCTTCAGGCCAATGCACGACTCTGGACTGACCAGATGTTTGCTGCGCTCACCGTGCTGGCCTTCTGTTCCGTGACCCTTTACTACACTACCGACCGTGTTTTACGCAGACTCATTCCGTGGCAACCGGAGACTTCCCAGGAATAAGAAATGAATAAACTGATGCAACACACTTTTTTATGGGCAATGGCGTGGCTGCTGTCCTTCAGCCTGCTGGCCAGCGCCAATCAGGTATCCAGCAGCACACCGGCCAGGGAGCTGAAAGCGCTGACCCTGATGCTGGAATGGTTTGTCAACCCGGATCACGGCCCCATCATCATTGCCCGGCAGAATGGCTATTTTGCAGACCAGGGGCTTACGGTGAAGATTCAGGAGCCGGCGGACCCCAACCTTCCTCCCAAACTGGTGGCGGCAGAAAAGGTGGATCTTGCCGTTTACTATCAGCCCAGCATGATTCACGGGGTAGCCAACGGCCTTCCCCTTGCCTGGGCCGGAACCCTGGTGGCCACCCCCCTGGACGGCCTGCTGGTTCTGGATGATGGCCCGATCAAATCCCTGAAGGATATGAAAGGTAAAACCATCGGTTTGAATATTGGCGGCATAGAGAATGCCATTCTGGACACGCTGTTTGCACCTTACGGGTTTGGTGCCGGGGATGTAAAACTGGTCAATGTGGGCTGGAACCTCTCCTCTTCCCTGATGAGTGGCCGGGTGGATGCCATCATGGGCGCGTATCGTAACTTCGAACTGAACCAGCTGGCGATTGAAGGGCGTAAGGGCCGTATGTTCTATTACGAGGAAAACAATATTCCGCCTTACGATGAACTGATTTTTATCGCCAACAGCAAGCAGCACGATAAAGACGCCATTCGTCGTTTTCTCAGGGCGATTGAACTGGGCACACAATATATTGTGAATAACCCGGAAAAATCCTGGGAGATCTTCAGGGATTACAGCCCGGAGAAACTGGATAATGAACTGAACCGCCGCGCCTGGTTTGACACCATTCCCCGTTTTGATCTGCGACCTGCCGCCAGGGATACAGGCCGTTATCAGGCATTTGCTGACTATCTGCAAGCGAGTGGAGAGCTGAAAACCCAGGTCAACACCAAGGACTACATGCTGGATTTTTAATCCGGAATGGACGTCACCGGCTATCGTCAGGCTCTGCTTGTTGCGATAGCCACATCATTTTTAAATTCCTCCCTAAGCATGCCGACAGAAAGCGAATGGTCTGAAATCTCTATTGTTTAACTCCGGAAAAAGGATATAAGCCCCATGGACAGGTATAAAAAACCAGTGCTCAGATTCATTGTCATGGCCGGGCTTGCAGCCGCCCTGGCTTCCCCGGTGACGGCTGAAGAAGTCATGGTCCGAGACAATATGCTCTCTGTGAGTGAAAATTATGATTCTGTCGGCATCGATAACGCTGGCTCAATCAACATAAATGGCAATATGAATGTCAACGGCCCTTTTACCAATAGAGCGGGTGGCTCAGTTAATGTTGCTATGGGGCTGAATATTTCCGGAAGTACATTGACCGCCACCAATGAGGGAACACTGACTGCTGGCAGTTACTGGAGTGATGGGCACTTTATCAACAACACAGGGGCGGTCGCATCCCTTGGGGTGATAAACAGCAGTGGTAATGTAACGAATAAAGGTACGTTATCGTTTGAACAGGGATCCGTTGTGGCTGACTTTGATGGCTCCGGAGGAACCACTTATATCACCATAACAAAACTTAATTTTTTTCAAAATCAATATAATAAGCCCCTGATTAAGGCCACGGGAAGAATCCGACTTGATTCTGACTCAAAGATCGTTCTCAACGTAGCCGAGGGTGCGATGCCCGATAGCGTGGACGGGGTTGCTATTGCCCTGAGTGGTGAATACCTGAAGTTTAATCACGATTCGACGGCCTCAGAGCTTGATCGTGCGGGCCGCCATCTTATCACTTCTGGCAATGACTCCCTGGTGGTAGAACATGTCGAGGTGGATATCTTTGGCATCACCGCAGACCTTAAAGTGAAAAAGAAAAAATAGGTAAGGAATAAGCTCTGTGTTCAAAATCAACACGGTGTTAGCAAATTTAACGGCGGAGCCTGATTGTCCGGAAAACCCGGTCCGCCTGTTTTTAATAATGGTTTCAGCCGGACTTGCGGTAACGCTGATTGGCTGAAGCATTTTCTATTTCATTACCGGGCATACGGAAAGGGTTATCTCTCTGAACGGCAACAGGAGACGCACGCTGGCCATGCCTCGCCAGGTCCCTCAGGCTAAATTGACTGTTAACGCGCGCTAACGGCAATGGGAACGACTCTTCACTGCGAAGAAATTCAATGGTTGCCAACGCTTCATCCTTTGTCACCTGCAGGCCTCTCCCCACATCTCCCCTCAGATAACATTCCACTTTCAACCGCGCTTCCTCGGCGGCATGGGCGCTGGCTAACTCATCTTTGAAATGCTCTATCGCCAGCATGGACTCATTATTTTGATCTGGCACCCGGTTGAATTCTTGAATAACGTCATCCGGGGTCACTTTTCTGTTGTCATGTGGAATTTTCTGCAAGCACAGTTTTTGCAGGAAGAGGCCACCCCTGAGCGACGTTTCATCGTTGCCATAGGCTGCAAGCACATCTGAAGAAGTGATTTGTCGTCCTTGTAATGGTTTTTTTTCCCAAAAGGCATCTTCAATACATTTGCCTTCATTCAAGGGGGTGGCTGTATCTCCATGAGGCGGACGGTTTGAGATGCCTTTACCACTGAATGTACCGGTAGAATGGCCAGAAATCCCGCATGAACCGGCTTCTGGATCAACCCGGCCAGCAGTGTTTGAATGGGAGAAAAATGATGGTAATAATGCGGTGGGTGATGGTTTCAAAATAAAGCCCAGTCTGGATTATAAACACGACCATTTGACCCCAAAACAATTATTTGGTTCATCCCATTTATGCATGGGTCGTGAGTTGGCTCCCATGGGAGCTGAGCCTGTCTCTAGTCACGATTTTTAAATCTCTCCCTGTGCGTGTCGACAGTAAAATGTGAGAGCTGAAATTTCTACTGTTTAAACCGGGATGAAGGAAATAAGACACATGGATAAATATAAAAAGCCGTTGATCAGATTAGTTCTTACGGCCGGGCTTTCAACTGCGTTGGCTTCCCCGGTAATGGCTGAAGAGGTCATGGTTCGGGGCAATATGCTTTCTGTGAGCGAAAATTATGATTCTGCCGGTATCGATAACGCTGGCTCAATCAACATAAACGGTAATATGAATGTCAACGGCCCTTTTACCAATAGAGCGGGTGGCTCAGTTAATGTCGCTATGGGACTGAATATTTCCGGAAGTACATTGACCGCCACCAATGAGGGAACACTGACCGCTGGCAGTTACTGGAGTGATGGGCACTTTATTAACAACATGGGGGCGGTCGCATCCCTTGGGGTTATAAACAGCAGCGGTAATGTAACGAATAAAGGTACGTTATCGTTTGAACAGGGGTCCGTCGTCGCTGACTTTGATGGCTCCGGAGGAACCACTTATATCACCATAACAAAACTTAATTATTTTCCAGAAGATTATAATTGGAGTGGGCCCGAGAATTGGAATAAGCCCCTGATTAAGGCCACTGGAAAAATCAAACTTACTTCTGACTCAAAGATCGTTATCAATGTATCCGAAGATGTGCTGCACCGTACCATGGAAGATGTTGTTATTGCCGTGAGCGGTGAACACCTGGTGTTTGATCACAGTAAGACAGAATCAGATCTTGATCATGCGCCCCGTTCTGGTTTTATCACTTCTGGCAATGACTTCATGGTGTTAGAACATATCGATGTAAATATGTTTGGCATCAGCGCAGACCTTAGAGTGAAAAGGAAAAAATAGGTAAGGGATAAACGCTGCCCGTGGGGGAGGTATTCCTTTTCAAAAACCTTCTTACCAGGATGGAAATCCAGATTTCAATCTGCTTCAACCAGCCGACCGTCCCTATCCACTACCCAGGTACTGAAATCACGGGCCATGCCTGTATTACCCGAATAGTACGTTTCAGCTTCTGCCTTTAACGCATGGATGCTGTTGGCACCTGCCTCAGCAGAACGCTGATAGCGGCCACTGAAGTGGGTAAGAATTAAATTGGGAACACCGCTGGCCTCTGCTGCTTCAGCAACCATTCGGGCTGAGCTGTGCATCCAGACTGGTCCGGCTTTTTGCAGGGCGGCGTCGGTGAGGGTGGCTTCGTGAACCAATAGATGGCTGCCTTGCAGTGCATCGATAAGCAATTCCGGCTTATCGTTATCACCCGCAATAATGGCAACCCGGCTGGCGGGTGGTGGTTGCAGAACCTGTTCAGGGAGTATCGTCCGGCCATCGTCAAGAGTAATGGCCTGCCCTTTTTGCAAAAGCCCCCATAGCTCTCCCCTGGGAACGCCCAGTGCCGTCAGTTGCTGAATGTTCAGCTGGGTACTGAGTGTTTTTTCCGCAAAACGATAGGCAAAGCTTGGCACACGATGGGAGAGCCGGTGAGCCGTGACAGCAACCCGGGTATCCTGATAGTGAAAAGTCGGCTGGTCACTGCGAATAAACTCAATACTGAATGGAAGTTCCAGAACATCGGCATAGTGTAATGCCGCCTCAACAAACTGCCGAACGCCGTCAGGTGCGCAGATGGTCAGGGGTGCCTGCCGCCCCTGCATGCTGGCAGAGCTAATCAGCCCCGGCAGGCCATACATGTGATCGCCGTGAACATGAGTAATAAAGATGGTTTTAAGATTGTTGAGGGTATAGCGACAGCGAAGCAGCTGATGTTGCGTACCTTCACCGCAGTCCACAAGATACCATTGTCTGGCATCATCAATGGCCAGTGCCAGTGCCGTGACATTTCTTTCGGTGGTGGGCATGCCGGCCGAAGTTCCCAGAAAAGTCAGTTTCATGAAAACCTGCTTTATCATAATGCAATTTTTATTGTATCAGAGGAATGTTTCGAACTTATGAAATTTCTTGCCAATTTAGTTGTCTAGTTGATACCGGTCACGTTAATTATTTTTTATTTGGGTTTTCTTCATGGTTTATCCCGGATTTATTTATTTAGCTCCAACACCGACCTTCGTAAGTTATGGCAACGTTGAGTTACCACGGATTGAGGGTGAACCTGCCCGCTTTTGCACACATCATTGCATAGAGGTGGTGCCCATGAGGGCAATGGCTGCCAGTGCGGGTACCCGGATGGAAGGTGATGCTTGCTGTTTTGAGAGAGGTTTCCCTTATCGTTCTGTTCGGCCTGTTTATTCCGGGGGGTATTTTAGCGAGGGCTTCACAGGTCAGCAAAATTACGGTGGTAGCCAATATACTGAACAAATGTTCAGCGGAATGGTTGACCATATGTCCGATATAAGCAGCCCCATGTCAGTGTTATCTCATGAAGAAATACAGGAAAAAACCACCACCGGGCGCTTCTCTGATGACCGTGCGTTTCTTGATCCTTCATACCCTTACCGGGCACAAAGACAGATGCCTGATCAATATAGTCCCCGCCAGCCGTTCGAACGATATGAAACGCCAATAGCAGGAACTGACTTTCCCGGAAATAACAGTGAGCAAAGAACCCCTCCGACTGTTAACGATATGGACTGCCATAACCCTCCGGAATCTACAACAGCGGATTCTTGTACCCTGGAGCAGGAGTACTTTCAACGTTTAGCGACGTTAAGAGAATATAAGGATCTGATTGAGGAAGTGAAAGAATTCTTACCTAAAACTGCCCTTGATGGGTATATTCAGGATTTTTTGTCGGGAAACAGGAAAGAGCTGGAACTGTCCAGACTCTTTAAACAAAATCCAACGCCACGGCCACTGTGTGGAGTAATTAGTTCATCATCTGATCACATCTCCAGCAAGAAAGCCAGGAAGGCCAAGAAGGCCAAGAAGGCTCATCGCATAATGGATAATCAAAAAAAGGAACTCAGGACAATCCTGGAAAGCCAGAAACCCTCTGATTTTGCCATTAATGCCCGTAAATGGACCATAATGAATGTCACCAAACTGATCAATAACCTATTTCAGTTAGATTTCGAGCAGGGTAGTGCGAAAAACCTTTTGTGCAGAATGAAAATATCGCTCAAGTCAATCAATGACAGTCACAAACTGACTCTGGGAAGATGATATGGGGATGGTACTTCTCTCTCCCTGTTGCGGCTGAAGATTTGAGGCGCTGGTCATGAAAAGTGGTATCACAGGTGCCGAGGGCAGAGTTATAACGCGACCCTATCCTAAATGCCGCCTTGCCTGAACAGTAACGCCCGTGAAACTCATTGAATTGAGAGTCACCTTTTCCCTGTCTATATCTGATCTTTAATTGCAGGCATACTTATAGGGTTTTCGCCAATAGCCAAAGACGCCTCCCATGATACTTTTCAATCCGCTGCTCCCGGGCAGATATAAAAAAATGTTCACAGCACTGTTGTTTGCTGCCTGCTCAATCATTCCTCAATTGGGTATCAGTAATGAACAGGTGGCAACCGAGGCAGAAATCAAAGCCATTGAAAGTGATATCCAACATACGAAAGAGCTGTTGGAATCTCTCAATGCGGCACGAACTTCTGCCCAGAAACAGGTGCAGAAGAACGACAAGGCCATTCAACAACTGAACACCGATATCATCACTCTGGAAGCTCGCCTTAAGGAGGGGCAGGGCGAAATAAAAAAGCTCCAGAGCCGTCAGCAACGACTGACGGCAAAGAGTGAGCAGCAGAAGGTTCAGGTTGCCCGGAGTCTGCAATCGCTTTATAAGAGTCTGGGTGACAGCCGCATCAAGCTATTGCTGAACCAGGAAGATCCGGACAGTGTTTCCCGACAACTGGTTTATCTTGATTACTTTCAAAAGGCACAACTTCAGTCCGTCCGGGAGTATGAGAAAACCCTGGCGGAACTGAAATCTGTGGAACATGATCAGCAAACCCTCCTCACCCGACTGAATCAGGAAAAAGCCGTGATTGACCAGAAAAAACAGTCCCTGGTCAAACAGCAGTCTGAACGTAAACAGCGGCTGAGTGAGTTGGCGAGTCGTTATCAAAAGGGAGGAAAAGCGCTTAAACAGCTGGAACAGGAGCGAGAGAAGCTGGATAAGGTGCTGGCCAGTATTATCAGTCGGCAGCTCGGTAACAGTGAGTCTTTCTACAGTCGTAAAGGCAAGCTGTTATGGCCGGTAAAAGGACGTGTGTTGTTTAAGTTCAACGATCAGAATCCGGAAACACGCATGCGCTGGCAGGGCATGTTCATTGCCGCAACCTCCGGAACAACGGTTAATGCCGTTCATGATGGCCGGGTTATCTTTGCCGACTGGCTGAGCAGTTATGGCCTGTTGGCGATCGTTGACCATGGCGATAATTTCCTGACGCTGTACGCTCACAATGACACCCTTCTCAGGCAGGAAGGTGATACCGTACTGGCGGGTGAGCCACTGGCATTAAGCGGTCAGAGTGGAGGGCAGCAGACTGAGGGGGTTTATTTTGAAGTGCGCCTGAAGGGCAAACCCCAGAACCCATCTTTATGGCTTGGCCGTAAGTGAGAAAGGGAATCCAAACCATGTACCACTGTCGGAGAGTATCCCGAACTCAGTGTAGTTTCAAACGGTGATACCGATAAGTAATTTCTATACTTCACTGAATTAAATAATGCTCGGGAGCATTCATGAATTTGATTTTTAACCTTCACCGGCTTATCAAGGCATCGGCTTTGGTGCTGGCTACCGGACTGGCATTCAATGGCTGGGCTGATACGGCTGTTCAGGAAGAGCAGACCCCAAAGGCTCCTGCCGCTGAAATCAACAGCCAGTCTCCAGTAGACAAGGACACCGGGCATGGTGAGCAGCCAAGAGGAAAGCTGCCTCTTGATGAACTTCGGGCCTTTACCGAAGTCATGGAGCGCATCAAAAAAGCCTATGTTGAGGAAGTCGATGACAGGACGTTGCTGGAAAATGCCATTCAGGGAATGCTCAGCGGGCTTGATCCTCATTCTGCTTATCTGAAACCGGATGACTTCAAGGAGCTGGAAGAAAATACTTCTGGAGAGTTTGGTGGCCTGGGTATTGAAGTGGGCATGGAAGATGGCTTTATCAAGGTGGTGAGCCCCATTGATGACACACCTGCCGCAAAAGCCGGTATTCAGGCAGGGGATCTGATTATTAAGCTGGATGATGTGTCGGTTAAGGGCATGAGCCTGGGAGAGTCGGTGGATAAGATGCGCGGTAAGGCAGGCTCCCCGATCAAGCTGACGATTGTCCGTGAGGGTGTGGAAAAGCCCCTTGAGATTGCCCTGGAGCGGGCGGTTATCCGAGTCCAGAGCGTCAGGGCCAGGCATCTTGAACCGGGTTATGGTTATATTCGTGTCAGTCAGTTCCAGGCGGATACCGGCCATGAGCTGGTGGATACCTTGAAAGAACTCAAGCAAGCACAGAAAGACGGCAAGCTTAACGGGCTGGTTCTTGATCTGCGCAACAATCCGGGTGGGGTGCTGCAGGCTGCGGTTGGCGTTACCGATGCCTTTATCAGCGAAGGGTTGATTGTTTACACCAAAGGTCGTATTCCAAACTCTGAGTTGAGGTTTAGCGCATCGGTTGATGACCCGTCAGAGGGCGTCCCATTGGTGGTGTTAATCAATGGCGGTTCAGCCTCTGCCTCCGAAATTGTTGCCGGTGCCCTGCAGGATCATAAGCGAGCTGTGCTGATGGGAACCGAGTCTTTTGGCAAGGGGTCGGTACAAACCGTTTTACCGTTGAGTGTTGATGCAGCCAAGGGATTAAAACTGACCACTGCCTTGTATTATACGCCCAATGGCCGATCCATTCAGGCCGAAGGTATTAAACCGGATATTCTGGTCCAGCGTGCCAAAGTAACCCCGATTGATGCCCCTCAGCAGTATAAGGAAGCTGATTTACAACGACATCTCAGCAATGGCAATAAAGATGATGTCTCCAACAGTAAGAAAGCCAGGGCCAGTAAGGCAGAGAAAGAGGTAGCGGAGCTATTGGCCCAGGATTATCAGCTGAATCAGGCGTTGAATGTATTAAAAGGGATGCACATTAATGCGATTACTGCCGTTAAACCGAAAGAAAAGAAGACGGCTGCGCTCAAGCCAATGAAAACCACGCCGTAGAAAACGCCTGCGCCTCGTTACCGAGGTTCCTGATAGCTGTGTGATATTAGCGCCACTAGGAGGTCGGACTGACGGTCACAGGCTGCTCATAATGTGATTTTTGACCAGTCTGGCCTCAGAAGTCCCCACAAGCCTGCTGAAGCCAGTCATTTTAAACAACGTGATTTTGCTTTTGTTGGTAACCAACCAGATACACGTTAAAAACAAGCCAATAGAGCACCAGTGCAAGCCATTTTTCTTCATTTTCCTGTTTTAGGCAGAACATCAGTCTCAGATTAAATGCCAAGCACACCAAAACATTCGATGCGCTGAAGTAGCCTGTATCTCCCAGAAGTCCTTTGGCTTTACCAAGAACCGGCTCCAGAACTTTTAGCTGGTTCAGTGTAGGGTAACTTCTTATTTATCGTTGGGTGACGGACTCACATGGCGGGTGATGATCAGACCGCAGTCGACGTGAGTAATGTGAAAATTGCGTCCGGAGACGTTTCTTTCACACAGGTTCATGTAGGGTACGGAGCCTGAAGCCATTAATTGTTGCGTTTTTTGATATGCAGATATTTATCAGCCGAGGGCGGGAGCATCAGCGTTATTTCCTGCGTTTCTGTCTAGTGGGAGGATCAGGGTTTGTAGTGGACAGCCTGTTGTTAATGATCCTGATGAAAGCGGGTATGACGGTGATGGATGCCCGGATTATTGCTTTCTGGGGAGCAGCAAGCTGTAATTGGCTCTGCAACCGGGTGTTTACCTACGGGCAAACCCTGACAGGCCAGACTGTTTTATCCCTTATAAGGCAGTGGTTCAGTTATATGGTGCTGTCGGGAGCAGGTTTTCTGCCCAATGTAGGTACATTCTGGCTGTTGATCCACTTTACGCCGCTGTCGGACTGGCCGCTGCTGGCTCAGGCACTGGGTATTAGTGTGGGTCTTATTTTCAACTACCTGTTAACCCGGCGGTTTATTTTTATGAAAAACTGAGGAAATGCCTTGTAGCATTTCGAGGCTATTGGTCAGGACCGGGATTGAACTGTACCGATGCGGTACAGCCCGGTTGCCCGTTGTTACCGGTCAGTGAAAATGTCCAGCCATATTTACGACATATGTCATTAACGATCAGCAGTCCGATACCATATCCTTCATGGGTCTGTGATTGTGTGTTCAGGCCACTTCCGCTATCAATGACCCTGAGGTATTGATCATTGACCTCCACAGTGACACTGCCGTGGGACGTATGGGCCATTGCATTACGCACCAGGTTAGAAAGCAGGATCCGTATAACCGATTCTGGTGCCCGGACAATGGGTTTGCTGATTAGAATAACCCCGGCATCAACTGCTTTGCTGGTCAATAGCTGACGGTTATCTTCCAGCACCTGCTCCAGAATATCCCTGCCAATGCTTGTCGGGACAGATCGTTCCTGTCCTGCGTCACGAATAAGACCCAGCAGGGTTTCTACAACGTCATTCATGTCTGTTGTGGCCTTGATCAGACGCTGCTGCTGTCGCTGGATAAACGATGGTTCGGTAGAGATCGTCAATAATGTCGCGACTCCACGCATAACCGTCAGTGGTGTCCTCAGTTCATGGCTTGCGAAACTGGTAAAAGATCTTTCACGTTCAATCAGGTGCTTCAGACGTTGTCGGTAATGATTGAGGTTAGTAACCAGTTGTCGTACTTCTTCCGGCGCGTACTTTGGAATATCCAGTAATGATAAATCATCGGATTCAGCATGATGCAGCTGATGACTGAGTTGTATTAAGGGAGCCGTCAGCCTCCGAACAATAAAAACCATGGAAAGGCAGGTCAGGGCAAAAAGAATAATACCGACGATGGAATATACACCGACTTGCAGTGCACTCTGATGTTCATTGGCTTCCAGCTGGGAGATATTTTCAATAATATAAATCAGCTCGTCCCTGGCTACCGACGGTTCATAAACTGTCAGCGCCATATATTCTTCTGAGTCGTTGTTCAGGGAGATTTCCTGAACTCCATGCCACCCTTGATTAATGTTCTCGCGCAAATGATCCGGTAAATGAGCGTGCCCTTTGTAGGCTGTGGTCAGCGAATCTATGGATAACACTCCGTTATTATCCATATGGTATTGGAATCCACGCAGGGCGATATCCCGGTATAAGCTCAGGCGGCGTTCTATCACGGCGTCTTCAGAGTCCTTGATGGCCGCGCCAAAAAGAAACATTTGAATCAGCACAACCACGGAGGCCATCAGGATAAATGTCGAGGTGATCTGAAACCGGAAAGACCGCCTTGAGTATTGATCAATACCTTTACGCCCCGTGTTATTCATTGCAGTCAAGCCGGTAACCGGTTTTGGGTACTGTGACAATCAGTGCTTTATTGAAGGGCTTGTCTACCTGGCTCCGGAGTTGATAGATATGGTTGCGCAGGATATCACCATCCGGAGGATTGTCCTTCCAGAGGCTATAACTTATCTCTTCCCGGGTAACCGTAGCCGGGGCTTTACCAGCCAACAGGGCCAGAATGCGGAATCCGGTGGGGTTGAGGATAATTCTCTGTCCCTCGCGGAACACTTCCCGTGTGCGCATATCCAGTTGCAGTGAGCCACAGCGTAATGTCTGCTGGAAACGTTCCGGGTGAACCCGGCGGGCCAGTGCTTCAATCCGAGCCTGCAGGATATTCAGATCGAAGGGTTTAATAACGTAGTCGTCTGCTCCCTGTCCAAAGCCACATAAGGTATCTTCCCGGGTATCCCGGGCGGTTAGCATCAGAATGGGGGTGGTGATGCCCTGCTGGCGCAGCTCGGCGCAGATTTCGAAGCCATCCATGCCCGGCAGCATGACATCCAGAAGGATGATGTCATAACTGTTTTCCAGGCCTAAAGTCAGACCCTGTCGTCCATCGGCGGCATAGTCCAGCTCGTAATCAAGGGCTTCAAAGTAGTCGAAGAGGATACCGGCAACATCACGGCTATCTTCCACCAGTAGTAAGCGCATAGGGCGTATCCTCTCAACGCATCTGGGTTTATGTTCGGATGGATTGATTCATTCCAGGGGTGTACCGAGGCGGAAAATATCATAAAAAAAGTGAAATTTATGTCTCGGACATTTTTTTCACGTCCTGCCACTTAAGATGCTGACCATCTATTAGAATTCAGGGTGTACGTTCATGTCTCTCTATGCAATGTCCTCTTACCAGTCGAAGGAATACGACTATCAACTTATAAAACAACAATCAAAAACAGATGTTGAGTTATCTATAATAGTGCCTTTGTTCAATGAAGCGGCGGTGGTTGACCAGTTTCATCGTCGTCTGACTTGTGTTCTGGATGCCATGTCCACCGGTTCGGAAATTATCTACATTGATGATGGCAGTAGTGATGAAACCTGGCGCAAACTCCAGCTGTTATCCCAGAATACCAGCGAGCAGGTGTTAATCAGGCTCAGTCGTAATTTTGGCAAGGAAGCCGCCATGAGCGCTGGTATTGAAGCTGCCCGGGGCAGCGCAGTGATCCTGATCGACAGCGACCTGCAGGATCCACCGGAACTGATTCCCGATATGGTGGATATATGGCGTAAAGGCTACGACATTATCAATATGCGCCGTCGTGAGCGCCACGGTGAAAGCTGGCTGAAAAAAACGTCGGCAGCCGTTTTCTATCGGTTGCTAAACCGCCTCTCGGATATACCGATCCCGGAAAATGTTGGTGATTTCCGCCTGCTCAGTCGCCGGGTGGTTGATCATATCAATGCACTGCCGGAAAAGACCCGGTATATGAAAGGGCTTTTCTCCTGGCCGGGATTCCGGCAGAAAGCACTGTTCTTTGATCGCGATCCCCGGGCAGCCGGAGAGACCAAGTGGAACTACCTTAAGTTACTTGGCCTGGCATTTGAAGGGATTACCTCATTCAGCATTCAACCCCTGAGGCTGGCGTCCTGGGGTGGTTTTCTTACCGCCACCCTGGCGGTGCTTTATGCCCTGGTGATTGTGTTCAAGGCGCTTACCCTGGGTATCGCACCTCCGGGATACGCTTCACTGATGGTGGCAACACTGTTTTTGGGCGGCGTTCAGCTGCTGGCCATCGGCCTGTTGGGGGAGTACGTCGGGCGTATTTTTATTGAAACCAAACAACGCCCCCTTTACCTGGTGATGAAAAAATTCATTAAACCTGCAAATCGTCGCCTAACCGGGGTTGCTTCATGATGCACAGTCAGAAGTCGTTGGCATTACGTATGATGCAGTTATCCATAATGGTGGTTGTGGTTGCACTGGCGATTCGTTTAATCAGTCTCGGTCTCTATCCGCTGATGGATACCACAGAAGCGCGGTACGGTGAGATTGCCCGTATTATGGCTGAAACAGGCAACTGGATTACGCCCCAGTTTGACTACAATGTCCCGTTCTGGGGTAAGCCTCCCCTGCACACCTGGCTTTCTGCTATCAGTTTCAAACTCTTCGGTGTCAGTGAATTCAGCGCCCGTTTTCCACACTTTCTGACAGGGATGCTGGTACTGGCGCTGGTCTGGAAACTGGCCGCTGACCAGGGTGACCGTATTCGGGCAGCCATGGCGTTAGCTGTGCTGGCAACCACCGTCGTTTTTTCCATCAGCATTGGTGCGGTGATGACCGATACGGTTCTGTTAGCCGGTACCACCCTGACCCTGGTGTCATTCTGGCAGTCCTGGTTTCGTCCCGGCGCAGCTATCTGGGGTTACCTGTTTTTTGTGGGACTGGCCATCGGCTTGCTGGCAAAAGGTCCCATTACTTTTATTTTAACGGGAATACCTGTGTTTCTCTGGTGCCTGCCTGAACAACGGTTGTTGACTATCTGGTCTAGGCTTCCCTGGATAAAAGGCACTTGTTTAATGCTGGCAATTACCGTTCCCTGGTACGTTCTGGCAGAGCGGGCAAGCCCCGGTTTTCTGGATTACTTTATTGTTGGTGAACATTTCCGCCGTTTCCTGGTAGGGGGCTGGGAGGGCGACCTTTATGGCTCTGCCCATATTCAACCCAAAGGCATGATCTGGCTGCTCTGGCTGGGAGCCGCCCTGCCCTGGAATATTGTATTACCCCTGGCCTGGTGGAAAAGTCGACAGATGACGGATAGTCATACCAGTCAGTGTACAGAGGCTGCTAACCAGCCCCGGCAGTGGCGGCTGTTTCTCTGGTGCTGGATGTTAAGCCCGATGCTGTTCTTCACTATGGCCAGTAATATCCTGTGGACATATGTATTGCCGGGTATTCCGGCTCTGGCTTTGTTGATCGCCGACTACCTGGGCGACATGGTTAATAAGATGTCCGCCGCTGGGCGGACTGTGGGAAATCCTCGGAAACTCCGTTACTGGCTAGCCTTGCCCGGCAGCCTGGTGCCACTATTGATCCTGGTGATCTGTATCACCATCAAGGATCACAAAAACTCCGCCGCAGGCATCCTCGATGTGTACAGGCAGCAACCGGATTTTTCATTCTCCGCCCTCTATTTCTGGCCGAAACGACCTTTCTCCGGACAGTTTTATTCCAGTGGCAAAGCTATAGAAATCAGGGACGAAGAGGCACTTCTTGCAATACTGGATAAAGCGGTTACCGAACCTTCTTCACAACCCATTTATCTGGCTCTGAAACCAAAAGATTATCGTCATCTTCCCCCCGGAGTTCAGCAACAACTCAGGCTGATTGTGGAAGGCCGTGAGCGAAGTCTGTGGACAACAAACGCTATCCAGCCTGTAAACGGAGCCAGAGAAAAAAAGCAGAGAAAAAAAGGACACCCATAGACTTTTCGACAGAAGAAAAAAAGGAAGAAGAAAAAAAGGACACCCATAGACTTTTCGACCGATAAAAGAAAGGGAAAAAAAGGACACCCATAGACTTTTCGACCGATAAAAGTGGGTGTCCTTTTTATGTCCTTTTTATGTTTTTTTTATGTTCTGTCTTCCCCCCGGAGTTCAGCAACAACTCAGGCTGATTGTGGAAGGCCGTGAGCAAAGTCTGTGGACAACAAACGCTATCCAGCCTGTAAACGGAGCCAGAGAAAAAAAGGACACCCATAGACTT
>NZ_JAGHQV010000260.1:0-978 GCF_017744175.1 Thalassotalea sp. G20_0
GGATGTGGAAGCTGGTTCTACAGGCATATCTCTATATTTTTGACCACAAGAACAACCCGACAGGTTGCTTGCATGAATATAGTCAAGGCCTTGAGAACAATCAGGGCAGACCTCAACCAGTTTACAGCCATGGTGCGGGCAGGCTCTTACCACGTGTAAATGCCAGTAGAATGGTACAAATGCTTCTTCTGATTCCTGGAAACATTTTGGGCATATTGGAATCGAGCTTTTACGAACAAAAAATCGAGGTATATCAATCCCTTGCCAGTGTAATGAATTGTGTCTTGATGCATACCGCGTGGGTGACCGAAAAACGGCCATTCCCATGATAGGCAGGCGACCTTTACACATTTTCTCGGAAAGTAACTCAAGGCACTCAATACGTAAGGCTGATGACGTATTGGCATGGTAGACATTCAGTTGCCGAAGATGACCGGGCAGTGAACCAGCCAGCTGTTGGTCTGCTTCATCTAAAATAATATGAAATCGCTCAATAAGCTGTTTTGGGGTATAACCATACAAGTCTGCCAGCCTGATCATATAGCTTTCCAGTGACTCTGATGGCTTGGGATTCGGGCGCAGTAACATGCAGCGGTTAGTGTCCTGTACGGTATTCAGTTTGCATTGCAATATAGGCCGAAATCCATTGGGTACTCAGATGTACCAGCTCTCTTAAATGCTTATTCTCCTGCTCAAGCTTTCGCTTCTCCCGATCAATAACAGTTTTGCTCCCCCCCAAGGGCTTGGGAGGCTGTGTACTACTAACAGAAACATCAAAGATACCAGGGTTAACAGAGGCAGAATTATTTATTGCATTATTAAACCATCGACGTACTTTGTGGGGTTCTACACCTAACTCCTCAGCCACACTGTCCGCTGTCTGCCCCGCCAGAACCATTGATACTGCACGTTCTCGAAAGGCTTTAGTGGTTGTCTTCCTGCCCATATCCAGCTACTCCCGCCGAAGCATTACTACGG
>NZ_JAGHQV010000261.1:0-970 GCF_017744175.1 Thalassotalea sp. G20_0
GAACGTTCCATGTTGCTTCCTTATATAAGCCGCGCCGGAGTGGTACGGATATCAGGAAGTATTGGCAATGGTGGGGTGGCTGGAATGAACGGTATTTTTTGCCGCGTTAGCGGCTTGGTTCAACAAGAGCATCCAGCGGACGGCGCTAGACGCGCCGCCCCTTATGCCGGCGTTATGCGCTTCACATCTCAGCATGCCAATATTGCAGTATCATTATTTGATACTATCCTGTATAGTATCTTCCTATGAATGCCAAACACCGAAAAACGCTAATTGCGGTCTACAAAGAACCAGTTCCTAAGCAGTTGGAATGGAAGGCTATAGAGGCTCTTCTCATAGCTGTTGGAGCTGAAGTTATAGAAGGTCGTGGATCACGAGTCAGATTTCATAAGAATGGTGAAATTGGCACTTTTCATAGACCACACCCAAAAAAAGAGGCAAAGCCATATCAGGTGAAAGATGCAAGAGATTTTCTGACAAGAATTGGAGTTAAGCCATGAATACAATGACATATAAAGGTTATGCTGCCAGTATTGAATATAGTGATGATGACGAATGCTTCATTGGTCATATTGCAGGAATAAAAGATCGTGTAGGATTTCATGGTGAATCTGTATCGGAGCTTAAAGATGCTTTCCATGAAGCAGTAGAAGACTATCTTGAAACGTGTGCTTCGGTTGGCAAAGAAGCACAAAAACCATATTCAGGGAAGCTGATGCTTCGTATTCCTCCAGAGCTTCATGCTTCTATTGCTACCGCTGCCCAGGTAAGTGGGCTAAGTATCAACCAATGGATTTCACGAGCACTCGTTCAAGCTTCCCGCATATAAACCAATCCAGCGCATAACGAATAAGGATAGATTGCGCCCAGCCGCAATCTTATCCTGTTGTTGCACAAGCCCGGGTTGATTTCTGGCGAGGAAGGTCTATTGAAGTTTACTTTTCTGGTTGATCTTGAATCAGAGCGTTTT
>NZ_JAGHQV010000262.1:0-965 GCF_017744175.1 Thalassotalea sp. G20_0
GATGCCAGGGTCACCTTCTGTTGCGGTGGTTGCAGTTGATAATGCTGCTTGCCCGGTTGTCGATTGAAGTATTGCTGCTTTATCAATTGTCGCCTGAGTTGTAGCGGTTGCTGGCAATTTTGTTGATGGAGTTGTTTCTGTGGCCGTTGAAGTTTCTGTCAGCGGTGAAGCAGTCGTTGTGCTATCCGAAATGCCAGAAGTCATTGTTTGACTGGTGATATCAGACGTTGATCGTGCTTTTTCCTGAGTAGTTGCCTGAGTAATTGCCTGAGTAATTGATTGTCGCGTTGTTGTCTGTTCGGCTGTCGTGCCTGTTGATGCAGGCGTCATTGATGAAGAAGCAGCCGAGCTATCCGTGGAACCAGAAGTGACTGTCTGAGCGGTGGTGTCGTGGATTGTTGTTGCCGCCTGACTTGATTGCCTGGCCTGTGCAGTGGTTGAGATAGTGGTTGAGGTTGGAGACGCCGTTGTGCTGTCAGAGATGTCAGGGTCACCTTCTGTTGCGGCTGTTGTGGCAGTTGCAGATGATAATGCTGGTTGCCCGGTTGTCGATTGAAGTATTGCTGTTTTATCAATTGCCGCCTGAGTTGTAACAGCTGTTGGTGATTTTGTTAATGGAGTTGTTTCTGTGGCCGTGGAAGTTTCTGTCAGCGGTGAAGCTGTAGTTGCGCTGCCCGAAATGCCAGAAGTCATTTTTTGACTGGTGTTATCAGATGTTGAACGTGCTTTTTCCTGAGTAGTAATTGCCTGAGTAATTGATTGTCGCGTTGTTGTCTGTTCGGCTGTCGTGCCTGTTGATGCAGGCGTCATTGATGAAGAAGCAGCTGAGCTATCCGTGGAACCAGAAGTGACTGTCTGAGCGGTGGTGTCGTGGATTGTTGTTGCCGCCTGACTTGATTGCCTGGCCTGTGCAGCGGTTGAAATAATTGTTGAGGTTGGAGACGCCGTTGTGCTGTCAGAGATGC
>NZ_JAGHQV010000263.1:0-965 GCF_017744175.1 Thalassotalea sp. G20_0
GCAGAACCTGGGCCTCCTCCATCACCGATTTTCTGACCTTGGTTAAGTCATTCATAAGTAAACCTGTTAAACCTGAAGCAGCCTGACAATCACAAAACAGACCTCATCCCCGGCATTCAGCCCGGTGGCAAGAATCACCCGGGTTCCGCTGCTGGTTTCGGTGTAGCGGTTGGCGGATCGTCCCTGGGTGACGCCATTGATCACCACGGTGAGATCCT
The DNA here is from genome assembly GCF_017744175.1 of Thalassotalea sp. G20_0. Lineage (NCBI taxonomy): Bacteria > Pseudomonadati > Pseudomonadota > Gammaproteobacteria > Alteromonadales > Colwelliaceae > Thalassotalea > Thalassotalea sp. G20_0. The sequence continues at coordinate 219 of NZ_JAGHQV010000263.1, forward strand.
GATAACCAAACCGGTATTTAATTTGCAACAGTTCAAAATCGGTCTGGCCAGCGGTGGCGGTCTGTTGTTCGGAATAAGTGCGGAAACTGGCGTTCTCCTCCTCGGCCCGGATTACCGAAAAACTGATCTCATCAGCCTGGTCTAGCGGGGCTTTTAGCGTTACCCGCTGGCTGTTGTTTTCGATGTAAGTTCCGGCATTCATGGCCTGGGTGATGCCGTTGATATGAAGCACAAGATCGTCATAGCCCGGGCGATAGCTGACCTGAGCCATATCAAACACCGTCTGGCCCTCACTGGCGCTTTGGATCTCGCTGATGGTGTTGACAGTCACCGGACCACCTCCACCACTGCCCGGGAGTGTGGGCAATAAATCCGAAAGAATGCTCATGCCACCACCCAGCCTCGGGTTGAGTTCAGATAGACAAAATCCGCCTTATACCCCGGTACATCAAACACCACATCCTCCATCAGCCCCATGATGGGCTGACTGTTCCGGCCTACGGTGAGGCTTTTGGCATCGGCCAGGGCGGCGGCATCCATCACCGAAACGCACATCCCCGCTGAGGGTGAGGCGGGCAGAGTGACAGTGACATTACCACCCGTCATATCCACCAAAGCTTTGTCCCCATGGCTCAATGTGGTGTTGGCAGTGATCACCCGATAACGGGGCATACGGGCAGCGGGCAGGGTTCCGGCGTTCTGATTGCTGCTATTGCGATAAAATGCCCCGTTCTGCCCCTCCAGCTT
>NZ_JAGHQV010000264.1:0-963 GCF_017744175.1 Thalassotalea sp. G20_0
TAATTAACGATACTACCAATTGGTCAGTGGCTCTACGGGGAATTGATATCATCATTCACCTTGCTGCCCGGGCGCATATTATGGGCGATGAGGCTGCTGATCCGTTATCAGAATACCGTTTGGTAAATGTAGCGGGTACACTAAATCTTGCCCGCCAGGCTGCTGCGGCAGGAGTAAAGCGTTTTATTTTTGTCAGCTCGATAAAGGTTAACGGAGAGACAACGTCCGGTTTGCAACCGTTTACTGAGTCTCTCACCTGCGAAGTTCACGACCCGTACGGCATGTCCAAAAAAGAGGCAGAAGACGGGTTACGGATTATTGCCGCTGAAACAGGCATGGAAGTTGTTATTATCCGGCCACCCCTGGTTTATGGTGCTGGTGTAAAGGCAAACTTTCTCAATCTGATGAAGCTTGCCGACACACCAATCCCATTACCTTTTGGCGCGATAAACAACAAACGCAGTATGGTTTATGTGGGAAATCTGGTTGACTTCATCATTCAATGCATTGATCACCCCAGTGCCGCTAATCAGACATTCCTGGTGTGTGACGGTGAAGACCTTTCACTGCGGTCATTGCTGGACATGATTAGAGCTTCACTGGGTCGGCCACCTCGTTTAGTGCCTATACCTGCCTTTTTGTTTCAGATTGCCGGCAGTATCGCTGGTAAACGGGAGGTGGTTGACCGTTTAGTGGGGAATTTGCAAATTGACTCTAGTAAGGCTAGAAATTTGCTGAATTGGGTGCCGACGTTCACGGTGCAGCAGGGCATCGATTCCACTATAGCCAGCTATCTTAAGTGTAAGGAATAACGTGATACGTTTATTTGATTTTGTTTTAGCTTTTCTGGGCCTCGTTTTTGGGTTCCCTGTTCTACTGACCATCTATATTTTTGGCCTGTTCGACACAGGTGCTCCACTTTTTTGCCAGAAACGGGTAGGTAAAAAAAAAAAGCCTTTTACC
>NZ_JAGHQV010000265.1:0-958 GCF_017744175.1 Thalassotalea sp. G20_0
TCGGAGATGTGGATAAGGGACAGCTCTTGACGAGTATGACCCGACTGACTGCTATATGAACCACATAAATGATCAGCACCTCAGCGAAGCGCTCTACCCTGATGACGCTTATACCTGCACACGTAACGCGAATTTTTATGATATTTATGGCCGGTTAATCCTTGGAGCCGATTTCTCAACATTTCCACTGATATCGTTAATGAATGGGCTGACCAAAATGTGCACTGATATACTGAAACAGCTGAATCATTCAGGCAGGCGATAAGGCGATAAAATGTTAAACATTCATGACTTCCTCACTGTTGCAGGTATTACCATCTGCAGCACTGCATTTTTTGTACGGAAGTTTTTAGAGCGATCATGCTGAATACCGTTAAGCAACATGACCTCCCCATTAACGATATCTGCCAGGTGAGTATTCAGGACAATTTTCTCCAACCCCCTGTAGCCGGTGTTGAGTTCCAGAAAATCCTCCTCTGTCGATTCGATCAGGTTGACCAGCTGCCTGAGGTTTTTGACTTTTTCCGAGCCAACACTGTCAACCCTTCTCAGGAAGATATTGTGATAACCCCGGTTGGCCTCATGGGGCAGGACTTTCAGAATGACAACCACTTCATCTTCATTGGCAAACCGGAAATTATTGAGCAATACCGGCGTCAGGCCTGCATAGGAAATCAGGTCATGGCCAGCCCCCATCAGCAGCTCCCTGGTCACTTTGGTAAACACCAGTCCCTGATAGATAAAGTATGAAGGAGCAGACTGACCATCAAAGCCGAGCAACAAATCATTATTGACCGGCTGAGAGAGCGTAACCGTCAGATCCAGCACCTGCTTGTCACGGATGACCCGGACGCCAAGCTCCTCTCCAACCTGCCGTGAGTGCACCACATAATCCATGGAAACCCGCTCGCTGCCCCGGAACACAATGGTTTTATCATGGCCAACGGCATACCCGTCC
>NZ_JAGHQV010000266.1:0-957 GCF_017744175.1 Thalassotalea sp. G20_0
ACTTTTCTGGAACTCCCTAACGGGATTCCCTCTCATGACACGTTCTATCGAACTTTTTGCCTACTCGACCCGAATGCCTTTCAAGAGTGCTTTACTCAATGGATTTCCGATACTTTCAGGAACTTTTCCGGTGATGGGCTGGATGTTATCCCCATCGATGGAAAGTGTCTTCGAGGCTCAAGAAGTAAATCCAAAAAGGCCATTCATATGGTAAGCGCGTGGAGTACCCGAGCTGGAATGGTTCTCTGTCAACGAAAGGTTGATGAAAAATCCAATGAAATCACTGCTGTTCCTGAACTTTTGAGGTCTATGTACCTGAAGGGTTGCTTTATCACCGCAGACGCTCTCAACTGCCAAAGAGAGATTGTTAAAGTCTGCATCGAACAGGGCGGTGACTATCTGCTTCCAGTGAAAGGCAATCAGGAGAATCTTCACAAGCAGATAGAAAAAGTCGCTGAACAACAATGTGAATGGCATCCAGAGCAGGCACTCTGTTTCAATTATTCAGAAACGCTGGATAAAGGCCATGGCCGGATTGAGCAGCGTATGGCTTGGGTTATGGATGACCTCTCCAAAATCACAGAAGCTGTGAAGTGGGAAGGGCTGCAACAAGTTGCAATGATACAGCGAGATCGACAAATCGGTAATGAAGTCACTACCGAAGTACACTACTACATCATGAGCAAGCAGCTCAGTGCTGCAGAAGTACTGGATATTGCCCGTAAACACTGGGAAGTGGAGAACAAACTTCACTGGAGACTCGACGTTGCTTTTGGTGAAGATAAAAATCAAACCACCAATAATTGCGCAATTGAAAACTTTTCCATCCTTAACCGGCTGGCACTGAATATCCACACTCAGGACACGGAAACCAATGACAGTATAAAGCTTAAACGGTTAACTGCTGGTTGGGACAACGATAAGCTTGAGGAATTAATAAGTTCTATAGTGCATATT
>NZ_JAGHQV010000267.1:0-956 GCF_017744175.1 Thalassotalea sp. G20_0
AAGTTGAGCCGGGAGTCCGGCTCATTATGAATACCAAAACAATGGATGATGGACCATCTTGGTCTCCTTCAGTTGACCAAAATGATTCTATTACTTCCACTGTAGGGGGCGATGATGAGTGATAAAACACCTGTCGGAGATGTAAGACCCAGCCAATTACTTTGGACATATGGCCCTGGCGCTTTGATTGACCTTCCCAGCTTATCTGTTCTTACTTTGGGTACTCACCTATGGGACAAAGATCGCTGCTCACCTATTGCAGAGGCAAGATTGTTGGCGGCAGTCAGGAAAGAACTGGGCTCTCAGGTGGAGAGTCTGAGAATGCCTCCATATCAGAAAAGCGAACATGTAGATGCGTATTCTGCTGAAGCTAATATTGGGGTTCCCGTATTGCCATTTCCACGTTGGCTAAGGTGCGTTAAATGCGGCCTTCTTTCTCCTTTTGATCGAGGCCTGTTTGAATGCAAAGAGAATAGATATCGTCCTGAGTTGACCAGGTTTGTGCATAAAGGATGTACAGGATCAAAAGGTGATTCTAAAGCGACTGATGCAGATGCAGTGCCCGCACGTTTTTTGCTGGCCTGTCGGAATGGTCACCTTGATGATTTCCCTTGGCATTATTTTGTTCATAGCGGAGTTAGCGAGTGCAAAGGAACTCTCAGGTTCTTCGAGAGTGGTGCATCGCTCCAAACGGAAAACCTTTGGGTGAAGTGTGACACTTGTGAAAAATCACGCTCTCTTGCTCATGCATTTGGACAAGAAGGTAAAGATAATCTGCCAAAATGCAGGGGAAGGCATGCTCATCTGAATATTTATGACGATGACTGTAAAGAAGAGGCAAGAGCCGTACTACTGGGGGCGACGAACAGCTGGTTCCCCATTACTCTTTCTGCCTTAGCAATACCTGTAACTCGGGACCCTATCATTCAGCTTCTACAGGACGGTCTGGATTTTTT
>NZ_JAGHQV010000268.1:0-951 GCF_017744175.1 Thalassotalea sp. G20_0
TGTTTCAGGATCAGCCATTGCTCATCGGTCAGTTCACCGCTAACCAGCAGCTGGTCAAATTCGCTGGCCATCTTATGAAAGGTATCGGTCTTTTGCAGGGTGTTTTCCTGTGCGGACAGATCACTGAAGATTGCGTCGAAATTATGGGTATTGATAACCCCGCAGGTTTTGCCGGGTAACACCGGTGTGTTGTTGACTGCTTGTTTGAATGCCGTGATATTCTCTGTCGGGGTGTGATATTTCTGCAAGACCAGCGATGCTGGCAGCTCCACCCGTTCACCATTGGCGATGAAGTAGCCTTGCTCAAGAATATCAGACAAATGTTGCCAGAATCGGCTTTTGGCATCCGGCGGGTCCACCAGGCAGATGGTCACAGGTTCAGGCTGGCTGCTGATCACTCCGTTACGAAAATACTGTTCTCCATGACTGTTGATGGCCAGGTTACCAAACAGGCTGGCAAAGACATCCTGACCCGCACAGTGAATCAGCAAACTCCCCGGCTCTGGTGGCTCCGTGCGCTGGCTTACCGACCGGGATGGCACAACGGCCCGGGGGTTAGTGGCTCTGACGGTTGCATAATCGGTTCTCTCCAAGGCAAATACCCGACGCCAGAAATCCGGTCCGGGAGCGTCAGCCTGGTATATTAAATCGTCCTTAACCAGAACAATCCGGCTGACTGCCTTGCTGATGGGGGGGCCATCCAGCCGGGGTGGATTCTCCAACAGCTCATTCAATGAGGCCAGCTGTCTGGGCCTGAGATTGTCACAATCGAAAACCAGGGTGATGGGCACTGACTGATAAAGAAGCCCGGGACGCTCGGTTTTTTGTCCGGGAGCGGGATAATAGTGCAGCCTTCTTAACGGGTGATGATCCAGGTCGTCCGGATGCCGGATAATAAAAAAAAACCCGGTACCTGTCGTTTCCCGATAGAGACGGATCAACTCCTCCTTC
>NZ_JAGHQV010000269.1:0-951 GCF_017744175.1 Thalassotalea sp. G20_0
TATTACCATAACAGCAGAAACCAGCGATCTGGCCAGCAATATTGCCAGGGACAGCACAACGTTTCTGCTGGATACCGTCACCGAAGTTACCCTTGAACTCGCCCCACAGAGTGACTCCTGTTATGGCCAAGCGGCAGATACCCCTGACAACCCCACCAACGATAACACGCCGGTGATTATCGGCACCGGTGAAGTCAACGGTACGGTAGCGCTGTTCTCTGATGGCCAGCCGCTGTCGAGTGGCATCACGGTTGGCGGCAATGGCACCTGGTCTGCCCACATTAACCAGCCATTGTCTGATGGTCCCCATACGCTGACAGCACGAATTACCGATGTAGCTGGTAATACCAACACTGCAGAGTTGATACTGACCATTGATACCGAAGCCAGTATCTGGATCAACGATATCGACACCTACGGCATCCATTCCTTTGATATGCCCATCACCGGTGAGACCACAGGTATTGAAAATGGACAGTCGGTGACTCTTTTTTTTGGTACCGACGCACCTCAAAACCGGATAACCACCGAAGTCCCGGTAAAGGATAACCAATGGAACCAAACCGCTTTTATGTCACCGATCACCGGGGGAGACAACTATCAGGTTCTGGCATCCGTTGAAGACTGTGCATGTAACATCGCCACCGATCATCTGATGCCCCTCGGTAACCCATCGGACGTCAACATTCAGGAGAGCGTTGGTCTGGGAGTAACCAGGGACATAGATCCGATTTCAACCAGCGGCACAGTACTCTCTATCGAACCCGCTTACCTTACCGATCTACCCGACAATATCAGCATTATTGACAACGGCTCCCGCTTTCCGGTCAACTGGCAGATCACCGGCCACAAAACGTTGACTGCCGTCTACCATGATGGGACATCAACCCAGACAGCCCTCACGTATACCCTGCCGGACTCAGGCACAGGCCTGGCTACTTTACAGGTTGA